>CAZARO010000001.1:0-31228 GCA_964487165.1 uncultured Solibacteraceae bacterium
TACCGCTTCCGCGTGAAGGCCTGCAATAACAGCGGGGTGTGGAACGAGGCCGGCGCATCCTTCGATTTCTCCATCGATCCGGCATACTATCAGACCGCTTGGTTCCAGGCATCGTGCGTGGCCGCTTTTCTGGGATTGCTCTGGGCGCTATACCGGTACCGCCTCCACCAGATTGCGCAGCAATTTGACGCGCGCCTGGACGAGCGTACACGCATCGCCCGCGAACTGCACGACACGCTATTGCAAGGTTTTCACGGCGTGATATTCCGCTTTCAGGCGGCTCGCAACATGCTCCCCCGGCGCCCGGAAGAAGCGATCGAAGCTCTCGATGGAGCCCTGGAGCGCGCGGAGCAGGCGCTCGCCGAGGGCCGCGATGCGATACACGATCTACGTTCCTCGACAGTGGTCACGAACGAACTGGCGCAGGCGGTGACAGCCCTCGGTAAGGAAATGAGCCACGAACTGGCCTCCCAGGATTCGGCCCATGGCTTAGCGAAGTACCATGTGGTGGTGGAAGGGCCGCCGCGAGACCTGCATCCCATCCTGCGGGACGAGGTCTACGCGATTACCCGTGAGGCGGTGCGAAATGCTTTCCGCCACGCACAGGCGCGCGATATCGAAGTGGAAATCCGGTATAGCGGAAATTCCTTCCAGGTGCGCATCCGGGACGATGGAAAGGGTATCGATGCGGGAATCGTAGCGGAGGGACGGGCCGGCCACTACGGCGTGCCCGGAATGCGCGAGCGCGCCCGGCGGATTGGCGGGAAGCTGGACGTGTGGACTGCGACCGGCGCAGGCACGGAGATCGCGTTGAGCATCCCTGCATCGATCGCATTCGGGACATCTCCCGGCCGCGGCGTTCTGGGGATATTCCGTAAGGCGCGTGGACGTGCGAAGGTGGCGAACTCATGATTGGGGTTCTTGCCGTGGATGATCATCCCCTGCTGCGCGAAGGAATCGCCGCGCTGGTGAATGCTGAATCCGACATGAAGCTGGTGGCGGAAGCCGCCAATGGACAGCAAGCGATCGAAAAGTTCCGGCTGCACCGGCCGGATGTGACGTTAATGGATCTCCAGATGCCCGCCATGAACGGCATCGAGGCAATTATCGGCATTCGCAGCGAATTCCCCAACGCCCGCATCGTCGTCCTGACTACCTACGCGGGCGATGTTCAGGTGTTGCGGGCGCTGAAAGCCGGCGCCCGGGGTTACGTCTTGAAGGGACAAGTGCGCCGGGAACTGCTGGACACCATCCGCGCCGTCCATGCCGGCCAAAAGCGAATCCCCCCGGAAGTTGCCGCCGAACTGGCTGACCATGCCGGGGATGACGAGTTGAGTTCACGGGAGACCGAGGTGCTCCGGCTGATCGCGGCCGGGAATGCGAACAAACAGATCGCCGGCCGGCTTGGCATTGCGGAGGAGACCGTCAAGAGCCACATTACGAACATCCTCGCAAAGCTGGGCGCTACTGACCGGACCCATGCCGTCACCACCGCCCTAAAACGCGGGATCATCGAATTGTAGATCCCCCAAAAGTCGGATCGCCCGGCCACAGTTTTGGGTGTTTCGATACTGTTGCGAATCCCTTACACTCAAAACGGAACGATCGTGCAACGGCTATTTTCGAGCTTCGCTGACGGTTGGCCAGGCCTGGGTCTTCTTCTCTTGCGGCTACTAACAGCCGCAGCACTTATCTATTTTGGGATTGCCAGCGTGCGTGCGTCACCTCCGTTGACGACTATCGTATTGCAGATCATCGGGATCGCTGCCGGTATACTCCTTCTGATCGGTCTGTGGACCCCGGTGGCGGGCGGGCTGGCGGCCATCGTGAAGGTCTGGATCGCCTTGTCACGGTATCTGTCGCATTCCGGCGATCCGTGGATTGCCTTCACTCAGGCGGTACTCAGCGCGGTTTTGGCGATGGTCGGACCTGGCGCATGGTCCATCGACGCCCGGCTGTTCGGCAGGCGGCGCATCGATCTGCCGGAACTCTAGAGGTGCTTTTTGATCCCCCTAAAGTTGTAGCGTCAGATCTCACTAACCGGGTAATCGGTTGCCCGACTATTTAGCCAACACATGATTGGACTATCCAGGGTTGGCGCCAGACGGGAACTGATCCACAATCAGTCCATAACAGCGAGGAGGGAACAATGAGCAGGACTGAAGTGGACCGATTTCGAGCCGCTCTCGCGGTTTGTGACCTCGGCGCCGACCTGACGCTGGCGGTGGGAACACGTTGGCTTTGGAATTAGTGAGGACAAGTATGGCTTCGGACAATATATCTGTTATCAGCAGTTGCTTCCAAAACTCATTCTTGGCTGGCCGGCATGAAACCGCTTTCGAGCAGCCAAGCGGAAACCTGGTGTATCTTAATCCCGCGCTGCGCCTTAAGTACCCTGACGGCATTGTCGGCGAGAGCGACGCTCTGAACGATATGGTGACTCAAATCAGAATGGTCGCCCCCACCGTTACTACCGTGCTTATCGAAGGAGAAACCGGCACTGGCAAGGAACTCGCCGCTCATGCTATCCACCGCCACAGTCCGCGAAGCGCGCAGCCATTCGTCAAGATGAATTGCGCCGCCATTCCGGCAGCGTTGTTGGAGAGCGAGTTATTTGGCCATGAGAGGGGTGCATTCACCGGCGCTTTAATCCGGCGAATGGGACGATTTGAGGCCGCGCACAATGGCACGCTGTTTCTGGATGAGATCGGCGACATGCCCCTCGAACTCCAGGCGAAGCTCCTCCGCGTACTGCAGGATCACGAGTTCGAGCGCTTGGGGAGCAGCAGCACCGTCAAAGTGGACGTTCGCGTCATCGCGGCAACCAATCAGGATCTCGAGCAGCTTGTGGTCGAGAAGAAATTCCGTATGGATTTGTTCTACAGGCTGAATGTGTTTCCCATCTCCCTGCCTCCTTTACGCCGGCGGACAAAAGACATCCCCTTGCTGGCGGAGCATTTCATTGGTCTGTTTAACGAGCGTATGAACAAGCGCATCAACAGGATTCCGGCAGATGCCTTGGATGCGCTGCTGCGCTATCACTGGCCGGGCAACATCCGCGAGCTACAGAACGTAATCGAGCGTTCTGTATTACATACTCCGGACGAGGTCCTGCGGCTTTGCCACCTACCCACCGATAACCGGACGGAACCAGTAACCCTGGAGGATGCCGAACGCGAACATATTCTGAAGGCGCTGCGGGAGACCAACTGGGTTGTGGGCGGACCGGCAGGAGCAGCAACTCGGCTCGGAGTGAAAAGGACCACCCTGATTCACATGATGCGCAGGCGGGGGATTTCGCACGGCGCGGCCAGCCTGCGACAGGCAGTTCAGGAAAAGTATTCAGTAAGGTAGCATCGCTCAGATGCCCGCCATGGGCCGCGCCCGCCGCCATCGCGCGAATGGCGGCGGTCGACGCGGCCTTACGTTCACTCTGTTATGCGGCCATCTGCTGTTTCTGCAGAAAAGCGAGCAGTTCCTGATTGATGACATCCGCGTGCGTGGTGCAGAGCCCGTGGGGGGCGCCGGCGATCACTTTCAGGGTGCCGTGCTTGACAAGCTTGGAGCTCAGCTTCCCCGAGTCGTCGAGCGGCACGATCTGGTCGGCATCGCCCTGAATCACGAGAACCGGGACGTCGATTTTCTTCAGGTCTTCCGTTTGGTCCGTTTCGGAAAAGGCCTTGATGCAATCGTAGGAACCGACGACTGAGGATTGCATCCCCAGTAGCCAGAATGTCTCCCGAACGCCCTCAGAGATTTTCGCGCCGGGCTTGTTGTAACCGTAAAACGGAAGGCTCAGGTCTTTATAAAACTGCGGGCGGTCCTTGACGACCCCGGCGCGGATATCGTCGAAAACGGACAGCGGTAAACCGCCCGGATTCTTCTCGGTCTTGAGCATCAGCGGGGGAACGGAGGAAATCAGCACCACCTTCGCGACACGCTTCTGGCCGTGGCGCGCGATGTAGCGGACCACTTCGCCCCCACCAGTGGAATGGCCGACCATGGTGGCATCTTTAATATCGAGGTGATTCATCAACTCGGCAAGATCGTCGGCGTATTGATCCATGTTGTTGCCTTGCCAGGTCTGTCCCGAGCGGCCATGGCCGCGGCGGTCGTGGGCGATGACGCGGTAGCCCCGCTGTCCGAGGAACAGCATCTGCGCATCCCAGGCATCGGCGCTGAGTGGCCAGCCATGCGAGAAAGTTATGACCGGGCCGGTGCCCCAGTCCTTGTAGTAGATCGAGGTTCCATCTTTCGTAGTAAACGTATTCATTGTTTTTCTCCTTCGACTGCTTTTGGTCTATGAAAAGCGCCTGCCATCAAATGGCGGCAGGAACGTACGGGAAGGTTTTCGACGGCTTCGAAGTGACTGACTCCTTGCCGATCCCAAGGTTTACGGGAGTGTTCGCGGCAATCGAGAACATGACATCCGGCGCGTTGTCCGTTAGCGAGCGGCCGTTCCACGCCGCAAAACCGAACACCGCCGGCGTGCCGACTTCGTAAGGGAGGATATTGGGGAAGAAGCGGTGCGCAACGGTCTGCGCATACGCTTTCGGATCTTCCGCGGTGCCGATGGCCGACACGGCGCGGCAGATCGACGTGGTAACAGCCTCGCCATAAGTCGCGAAGTCATCTCTGGGATGCCCGGCATTGAGGCGGTTGCCGAGATCTTCGTTGAATTGCGTGAACAGCGGATGGATCATGGGTAGGCCCACGCGATTGATGGAGCGCCATCCGCCGGCATCGGTAGCCAGCGTCGACACCGCCCACACTCCGATTCGGCGCTTGCCGCCGGCGCCCGCGAGCAACTCGGCATCGGGCACTTCCAGCACGATCGAATAGACGGTATGGCCGGCGAAGAGGTTCTTCGCGCGACTGGGATCCCAGCCGGACAGGTTCACGACCGTGCCGTCCTGAAAAGCATGCCCCACCGCGTGCAGCACATCGGGCTCAATCCAGAACGGGTCGCTGGCTTTGCCCGCCCACACGCGCAGACCGGATGGCGCGATGACGGTGTCGCCAGTGGTCCCCTGCGCGACGATAACGCCAGGCGCGTGCGGATCCACCGCCTCCGCACCCCTGATGCAGCGGACGACGTAGCTTTGTTTCCCGTGTTGGTCACGTTCGTTGAATGTAAGGCGGTAGGTGACATCCTCCACTGAGTCACCGTTGAGATCAGCCTTGAACTCATACATGCCTTCCGGATGATAGCCGGGAGCAGGGATGGGGCCGAAAATGGAGTGACAGACATTGATGACAAACACGGTGCCTGTTTGGCCCCGGAACACATAGAGATCCGTGATATCGAGGCGGATATCCTGCCGAGCAATGGGCGAATCGAGATGATGCGACATAGAGCTCCTTTCTTTGCGATGGTGTTTAGGGTTTCAAGGCCTCGCGGATGGCATCGCTCGCCTGCCTGAGCGCGGCTTCCACGCCAGGCACCCCGCGAATCGCGTTGAGGGTCACGAAGTCGTGGATCATTCCGTTGTAGCGAGTGGCGGTAACCACAACGCCGGCATCCTTGAGCTTGCGTGCGTAAGCTTCCCCCTCGTCGCGAAGCGGATCGTTCTCGGCGGTGATCACCAGGGCCGGCGGCAATCCTTTCAGCTCTTCGTTGCCGGCTCGCAGCGGCGACACATACGGGCTGTTGCGCGTCTTCTCATCCGGCACGTAAAGGTCCCACCCGTACTTCATGAACGCGCGCGACAGGAACCGGCCAGTGGCGAACTCGTGGTAAGAGGCAGTGTCGACACTGGCATCGGTGGCGGGGATTAAGAGCACCTGGTAGGCGACTTTCGGGCCACTTCGATCCTTTGCCATCAGCGTGAGGGCAGCCGTCATGTCGCCGCCCACCGAGTTCCCCGCGATGGCGATGCGGTTGCCGTCGGCGCCGAATTCACCGGCATGCGCCGCCGCCCACTTCAACGCGGCGTAGCATTCCTCGGGTTGCGTGGGATATTTGGCCGCCGGCAGCGGAGTGTACTCGACGAACACGCCGATCTGGCCCGAGCCGACCACGAGATCGCGCAGCAGTCTCTGATGGTTTTGGAAGTTGCCGACAATCCAGACGCCACCATGGACGAAAAACAGAATACCAGGCGTACCCGTCACGTGCTCCGGCGACATGATGTATAGCTTCAGCGTGCGCCCATCCTGCGTGATGGTCTTCTCGACCGTGGTTACGCCCGACATGTCGACAGGCGTCTTGTTCTGCAAAGCGGTGAGGATCTCCTGCGGCTTCGGTTGGGGCAGTTCCCAGAACGGGCTGCTGTCTTTGTTGAGGACCGCGAGAAAGGCCCGCACTTGCGGATCGATTCGCGGATCGGTGGCCGCATCAGGAGTGCCGGCCAACGCCGTCTGCATGAGGACAATCATTCCTCCGAGAGCTATGGAGACTAACTTGCCGTAACGTTTCATTAACTGAATCCTTTCTTATTTGCCTTGGCGCAGGGCGCCATCGGACTGCCGATTCTAAATTGGGTTTAGCTGCTGAAGACCATGGTCGCTGGTTGTGTTTCGCATCGAGCACTTAAGTGTAGAAACGAGTCACATTTCGGAGACCTCACTACCGAGCGAGGGCTTCGGCTCATGCCGCACAGCAATACGAGACAATTGCGAGCATCAGAGCTTCGCCTCATCGAAGGGTGTCTGTATCGCAGATAAACGATGCAAACGGCGGACCATTATTCAAGCGTTGATTCTCCAAGGGATAGTCCAACGCCGAAACTGTCTTCTGTCATTATGCGAACACCGATGTCATGGAGATGCCATCGCGTAAGGAAAGCCGGCGGCAATTGGGGTATGCCGAAACTCATCGGCTTGGCGCAGATCACCATCTGACGTGACAAGGGATTTCTGTGCGAGTCCGATGGAGACCGGAAGAAAAGGCCGCGCTTGGTTGCCCGGGGTGGAATGACGGCAGTGGGAGGTCTCCCAGGGCGGCGATAGCGACCATCTTGAGACGATGGCTGCCGCAGAATCGGACAAGATCCGGACCCCGGCCATGCTGCCGTCTTCATTGAGACTCGATGCGTTCAGTAATACCCTTGGTTGTCCCGCACGACACTTACTTTTCCCGCATAACGCCGCGAGATGAAGACGAAATAAGCCGTCGCCAGTACAAAGCCTAAGGGCCACCAAACAGATGCGAGAAGGAGCGACTCCGCGCTGGAAGACGCGTTGTAAGCGGTCAGTGAATTCCCCGGATCGAGCGTCGAGTAAAGCATCACGGGGAAAAAAGCTGCACTTCCGGTGACCAGCAGGCCGGCCAGCAGTAAATTGGATCCCACGAAAGCCCGCCCTTCCTGACCCTTCGCAAGGCCCGAAACCAGGGTGCAGGCCGCAATGACGATCAAGAGCAATCCGATCCAGCAGAGAGGACGCTTCGTCGCATAATCGGCCAGTCCCGGACGAACGTTCCACGATTCAATCGAAATTGCGACGAAGAGCGGAACAACTGCCGTCCAGGCATGCCTGGCCCACTTTGCGCATCGATCGTGCACCGGGCCTTCTGTTTTGAGCGTGAGGTATGTGGCGCCGTGAGCCACCAGCACCGCAACGGTGAAGACGGCAACCGAGACGGTGTACCAATCGAGCAAACCAACATACCCGCGCGCCATGAAATTGGTGAAAAAGGCCATGGAGAAGTTGCCCTGGGCATCGAGAGGAACACCGCGCACCTGGTTGCCCGCCGCGGCACCGAAAAGAACGGCTAGCAGAAAGTTGGCGAACGCGAAAACGAAGTCCCAAAATCCCTGCCAGAGGGAGTCATCGATTTGCCGACTGACTTCGATGGAAATGCCGCGCAGAATCAGAGCCCATAAGATCAGCATGAGAGCAAGATAATAGCCGGCAAAAGCCGACGCCATCAGACGCGGGAATACCGCCAGCAGGGTGCCACCGAAGCCCACCAGCCATACTTCATGCCAAGACCACAGCGGCCCGATCGCGGCAATCACCTGTCGCCGCTCATCGGGCGTCCTGGACACAAAGCGTTGCAGCATTCCCGCGCCAAAATTCCGCCCATCCAACACCACATAGATCACGAGCATGAGACTGACGATGGCGTACCAGGTGGCAATCATACGAACGATTCCTTTCCATTGACGGGCAGTTGCGCGGCGCCATGAGCCCCCTCCTCTTGACGGCCGGCAACCGGTTCAGCCTCCGGACCGCGGTCAATCTGGCGTCCGGCCAGGACGAGAAATAGCACACCGAGCACGAAATAGAGTCCGACAAACCCGATTAGTGTGAACACGGTATCTCCGCCGCTGACCACTTTGCTATAGCCGTCCCGCGTATGAAAGAGGCCGTAGACAAGCCATGGCTGTCGTCCCAACTCAGCCGTCGCCCAGCCGAGCGTGTTAGCGATATACGGAAAGGGGAAGGCCAGCATCAGACCCCAAAGGAGCCACGTGGTGGTTTCGAGGCGTCCGCGCCATCTCTGGAAGACGGCGCAGGTCATGAGCAGGATGAAGATCGTGCCCAGAGTGATCATGAGGTGAAACGAATAGTACAACAACTCCACGTTGTCCGGCCAGACTTCCACGGGATATTCATCCAGCCCATGAACGAAGCTCTGAAATGTGCCGTAGGCAAGAAAACTGAGCGCATCAGGCACTTCGATGGCATTGTCAAGCCGGTGCATACTGACATTCGGCTGTCCGATAACGGCGATACCGGCTCTCGATCCGCCCTCGAACTTACCTTCCATCGCGGCCAGTGTTACCGGCTGGTATTTGCCGACCATCTTGGCTTGCTGGTCGCCCGTCGGAAAAGCGACCAGAAGGGATGCGATGAGTGCGGTCAGTGTCCCTGCCCGCAAATAGAGCCGCGCTTGGGTTGGATGCAGCTTTCGCAGCGTATAGAAGGCACCTATAGCACTCACGACGAAAGAGCCGGTTACCAGCGCGGCCACCTGGTTGTGAAAAAACTGCACCCAAACCCAACGATTCAGCAAAAAAGCACTTAGACTCGCGATGCCAAGCGAACCATCGGGCCGGATCTGGTAACCGGCAGGATGCTGCATGAAGGCGTTCGTGGCCAGGATGAAGAAGCCGGAGAGCCAACTCCCCAACGCGACGGCCAAGGCAGCCACGAAGTGATACCTAGGGCCTAAGCGTTTCTCGCCCCAGATCAGCGCTCCGACGAATGCGCTTTCCAGAAAGAAAGCGAACATGCCCTCCATCGCCAGAGTCTGGCCGACCACGCCACCGGCGTAGCGCGAAAAGTCCGCCCAGTTGGTTCCGAACTGAAACTCCATGGGAATGCCAGTGACCACCCCCACGGCGAAATTCAGGCCGAAGATCTTCGCCCAGAACCGGGCGGCCTGGTTGTATTTTTCATCGCCGGTGCGAAGCGCGCGCCATTTCCAGTACACCAGGAACCAAGCCAGTCCCATGGTTAGCTGTGGGAACAGGTAATGGTAGGTGAGGGTGAAGCCAAACTGGAGTCGACTCCAAAATGCCGGATCGGAGAGATTCGCGTTCATGGTGAAGATCCTCTCTACCGGTTAGAAGCTTACTTTGCGTCCGGTACAAACTGAGTGTTCGCGCCCGGTTTGAAAATCACGTAAGCCCGTTTCCACGGTTCGTCATTTACCAGGCGCCACTTGTGACCCGAGCCGGTGTGATCCTCTGCCACCAGCACATCCCCTGGACGAATGGTAAACGTCTCACCGCCAACGGTCACAAATTCGAGCACACCGGCCAAGGTAAGGACGTACTGAGGAGTCGGGTCATTGTGCCAGTCAAAACTGGAATGCGGAGCCGTCTCCTTAAACTGGATTGACTCGGCATCCACTAACTTGCCATTCACAGAGCCGGGTATTACATGCGAGTTTCCATCAGGCCCCGTGTAGAGCCGGTATGCGCGAATCATTTGTTGTCTCCTTGGTGTTTATGTTGTCGATCTTCAAGATGGCCGCTGTTTCAGCCCGAAGCTGTTGGCACAATGCCGGGTTGTCGATAAGAGACTGCCCGTAGGAAGGGATCATTTCCTTCAGCTTGTTCGCCCATCCTTTTCGGGTCAGGTTGTCCCGGAAGCAGCGCTCAACCACTTGCAGCATGATCCAGACTGCAGTTGAAGCGCCAGGCGATGCTCCCAGCATCGCAACGATAGAGCCGTCCGACGCGGTTACAAGTTCCGTACCGAATTGCAGGACCCCGCCGTGTGCCGGGTCCTTTTTGATGATCTGCACCCGTTGCCCGGCCACTTCGACCTTCCAATCGTCCTCTTGTAAGTTCGGATAGAACTCCCGCAGCGCGCCGAAACGCTCCTCAGGGGACTCCAGGACCTGGCCGACCAGATACTTTTCGAGAGCGAGATTGCTTTTACCAACTGCCAACAGCGGGAGGAGGTTTTCAGGATCGATGGAGCCAAACAGATCCAGATAAGACCCGTGCTTTAGAAACTTTGTCGAGAAGCCCGCATATGGCCCGAAAAGCAGAGAGACTTTGCCCTCGATGTGGCGCGTGTCAAGATGAGGCACGGACATGGGAGGCGATCCGACGGAAGCTTTGCCGTATACCTTCGCATGGTGACGAGAAGCAACTTCGGGGTTATCGCAGCGAAGCCAGATTCCGCTCACTGGAAATCCCCCATACCCGCGGCCTTCGGGTATCCCTGATTTCTGCAACAGGGGCAGCGATCCGCCTCCGGCGCCCATGAAAACAAACTTGGCCTGGATATAACGGTGCTCGCCGGTTGTCTCGTCCCTGATCTTCAGTCTCCAGGTGTCCCCGTCGCGCTCCAGATCTTGCACCCGGCTGAAGAAATGAATGGAAAACTCATCCTTACCGCGAAGCGATTGAAGCAAATCCTTTGTGAGCGCACCGTAGTCCACGTCGGTACCGGTCGCCATGCGCGTTGCTGTGACCACATCGCCAGGATCGCGCCCTTCCATGATCAGGGGCAGCCATTGCCCAATCTGTTTCGCGTCCTCCGAATACTCCATCCCGTAATAGAGAGGATGGTTCGAAAGCGCCGCGTAGCGCTTCCTCAGGAAATTGCGATTCTCGATCCCGCGCACGAAACTGAAATGGGGCACAGGATGAATGAACGACTCGGGGTCCCGGATAGCTCCCTTTTGCACCAGGTAGGCCCATAGCTGCCGCGAGAGATCGAACTCCGTGTTAACTTGCAGCGCCTTTGAAATGTCGACGCTACCGTCAGCCTGCTCCGGAGTATAGTTGAGTTCACAAAGTGCCGCATGGCCGGTTCCAGCGTTGTTCCAGGCATTTGAGCTTTCCTGCGCCTCGCTGCCCAGCACTTCATGGATCTCTATGTTCAGCCTGGGATCGAGTTCCTTCAGTATTACCGCGAGTGTAGTGCTCATGATGCCGGCGCCGATGAGAACGACATCCGGGAACGATGAATCTTTCGCTGCAGTGTTGATAGAGCTGGTCATAAAACGGTCTCCTTAGTGTTTTCTACCTAAGACGGTCGCGCACTTACAAAGGGCAAGCGTGATTCCAAAACAGACCCCCACTGGAAGCAAACGGCGTAGACGCCGAAAGCGTTGCTGTTCGGTGTTCCTCCTACGCCGCGTGGTGTCAACATATCGCCGCCACACGTTCAAGCAGAGTTGAGGCCGCCGCCCACCGTAAACAAAGCGGCACGAGCTACTGCGTTACCTGTGCTGGTTTCACGGTCTGCCCAAATATTGACACGAGTGTCGAGTGCCGAACTCGATTTGGGGCAGTTGGACCAATTGCGGTTGCGCTCGTCCCGTCCGGCAGGAGGGCTTTTTCGATGTGGCGGATTAACTGCATAAAAGGGTGCCGAAGTGATGCGGAATCATAAACGCGCGCCCCGGGTGGGAGCACGAAGCGCAGTCATCCTGTTGGCAGCGGTCAGCCGTCTGTTCGCCCAATCGCCGCCCATATCGCCTGATGTTCCGTGGCATTCGCGCGAGGAACGGCAAGCAATCAGCGACGCGCACCGTTTTCGTTCACCGGCCCTGCACATAGAGCCCGATCGAGTCTATTCGTTGGCCGAGTTGATCGACCTGGCCGAAGCGCACAATCCGGAAACGCGGGTCGTCTGGGAAAGTGCGCTTGCCCAAGCCGCCGCGCTCGGGGTCGCCCGCAGCGAATTATTTCCCACGCTCGCCGCGGTAGCGCTAGCGGGCGTCGATCGGCAGGATGCCGGCCTGGGTTCGCAGTTCTATCGGCAGACGATCCCGAGCTTTCAGATCTCGCTCAATCTCAACTACACGGTCTTCGACTTCGGTGCTCGCCGAGGCCGGATCAATGCCGAAAGCGCGCGGCTTCTGGCCTCGAACTTCGGTTTCAACGATGTTCACAGGCAGCTGATCTATGACGTTTCGCTGGCTTATTACCGTTTGCTCAATGCGGCGGGGCAGGAAGAAGCGGCCGGGGCAAGCCTGGTAAACGCGCAGAATGTGCAGCAGGCTGCTGAAGAACGGCTCCGTAACGGTTTGGCGACTTTGCCGGACGTATTGGAAGCGCGCAGCGCCACGGCTCAGGCGCAATACGATTTACAGGCGGTCTTGGGAGCGGAGCAGATCGCGCGTGGCGACTTGCTGACCGCGTTAGGGGCGTCCGCTTCCACCGCGATTCGTGTGCAGCCCTTAAGTGAGGTTCCGACGCCGGAAGCGGTGGCAGACACTGTCGAAGCCGCGATTGCACGCGCGCTCGACCAGCGCCCCGACCTTCAGGCGCAGTTCGCCGCGGTTCGCGCTGCGCAAGCAGAACGACAAGAAGCGCGGGCCGTGTTTTATCCCAACCTGAGCCTGACAGCAAACCCGGGCGCACAATCCCTTTATCTCCTGCAGCAGGCGCTTCCTTGGGGGCACACTGCGGACCTGACTGGTGGGGTGGCGTTCAGCCTCAACTGGACGGTTTTTGACGGAGGCGCCCGGCGCAACCGACTGGCGCAAGCGGAGGCTCAGATCCGCCAAGCCAAGGCGGAAGTCAGCGCCGCGCGCGATAGGATTGAGGACCAGGTTTGGACTGCCTATTCGAACTTGAACACCGCATTCCGCCAACGGCTGGCTGCAATTGAGTTGGTGAACGCCGCGACCCAATCTTATAGCGCTGCGCTTGCATCTTACAACTACGGCGTTAGGAACCTACTGGATGTCACCAACGCTCAGAAGGTCCTGGCCGAGGCGCGCTCGACCGAGGTGTTCGCGCGGACCCAGGTGCTCGCGGCGCTGGCGGATCTGGCATACCGGGCCGGCGATGCGATTCAGGCAAATACGAGGAAGACTCACCCATGAGCAAGACTTTTCGAAACTTGGGCCTGGCGTTCTTTCCACTGGTTTTGACGAGCTGCAGCCGTGCCCCGTCGTTTGATATCTTCGGTTCCTTTTTTCCCGCGTGGCTCTTTTGCGTGTTGCTGGGCCTGTTGCTCACGGCTGCAACCCGTCAGGTATTTGTGCGCGTCCATGTTGTACTCGCCGTCCCCGTATTGACGTATCCTTGCCTCACCGCAATGTTCACATTTGCGATCTGGCTCGCGTTCTTTAGTTAGCGAGGAGCCTTATGGAACCCACGAGTGGCAATAAGACCGGAATCCGGGTTGGCCGAATTCTAAGCATTCTTATCGTGACCGCGGCAATCGTATTAGGTCTCGCGGTGGTTCATCATGCGGGCCGCTACCCGCGGACCGACGACTGCGAGGTTCTCGCGAATTTTATCGGGATTGCGCCGCAAGTCGAAGGCCCTCTCATCCGGCTAAATGTGCAGGATAATCAGTTTGTGAAAAAAGGAGATCTCCTTTTCGAAATTGACGACCGGCCGTATCGGTACATGCTGGAGAAAGCAATCTCCGAACAGTCCACGCTGGAGGGGCAGATTTCCGATGAGCGCCGGAAGATCGCGGCCCTGGTGAGCGCAGTCTCAGTTTCGGAGGCAAACATCCACAGCACGGAAGCTGACGTGATTCGATGGGCGGCCGCAGTCGATCAAGCCACGGCAGATGTTGCCGTCGCCGAGGAGGCTGTCAGCCGTGTGAAGGCCGAGTGGACTTATGCCAACAACAACCTGCATCGAATTGAGCCGCTGCTGGTGAAGCAGTTTGTCACCGTCGATCAGGTTGACCGCGCCAGGACCTCAGAGGTCGCGCAGTCACAAGCCTTGAAGCAGGCCGAGTCTCAACTATTACAAGCCAAGGCCGCGCTCAAGTCCACAGTCGCGCAGGAACAGCGCTCAGAGGCGATGGTCGCGCAGAGCAGGGCCCAGCATGAGCAGTCTCAGAACGCCGTCACTACACTGGAGCCACTCATCAATCAGCGGGGCGGGCGGGCTTCAGCCATCGAAACTGCTCAGTACAATCTCACCAACTGTCGAGTGTACGCTCCGTTTGACGCCCGGGTGACGAATCTTACGATTGCCGAGGGCGCGTATGCGCACGTCGGCCAGCAAGTGTTCACGCTAATCGACGCACGGACGTGGTGGGCGGTTGGGAACTTCCGCGAAGGGCAACTGCAGCACATCGTGCCGGGAATGCGGGCAGACGTTTACCTCTTGTCCAAACCGGACATTCGCTTTTCCGGCGTAGTGGATAGCGTTGGCTTCGGTGTGACACCGGACGCGGACGTGGTGGGCCGGTTCGAACAGGGTCTACCGGATGTGCAGAGAACGCTGAACTGGGTACATCTCGCATCCCGCTTTCCGGTTCGCGTGCGGGTTGAACACCCTTCGCCGGATCTGTTTCGCGTGAGTGAGTCAGCCGTGGTAGTAATTCGCGGGCGCTGACGGAATCGAGAAAGTTATGACCGTAATTCAGGAAAAGAAACAATTCGAGCATGTTGACGCAGGCAACGCAGTCTTCCGGGCGATCGTGCTGGCGATCTCATGTGTGATTACCTTCCGGCTCATCACCCATATTCTGGCTAGTGTGTACTCTATTTCCAGGGACGACAATCTTCTGGGAGGGATGTGGGCCGTGGTAGCTACGATTTTCGTATTCCGGCAAAGTCACGCGGAGAGTGTACACGCAGCCTTGTCGCGCATGTCCGCTACATTAATGAGCTTCGCACTCTGTTTTGTTTATTTGCTGATCCTCCCATTTCATGTTTGGGGGATGGCAGGGCTGATCGCGATCGGCGCAATCGCGCTGGCGATGATCGGCCGCGCGGAGGACATTATGACGACGTCGATTACAACGGCGGTGGTTATGGTTGTGGCTGCGATAGGTCCTGAAAACGCCTGGCGCGAGCCTATTCTGAGGCTTGTCGATACGGCGTTTGGAGCCGCGATCGGTGTGGGAGCAGCCTGGATTTGCGCCTTCAGCCCTCGCGCTGTAACCGGCGCAGTGTCGGATGGTCAGGAATAGATGGCGTCAATTGCACAAGCGCTTCCAAGCGCGGACAGCCGGGTCACCTGGTTCTCGGAGTTTCTGAAAGAGGAACTCGCCCCGTACCGGGGAAGGGCCCTGCTCGTGACGCGAATGGTAGTGGCGTCAACGCTCGTCATGATCGTCACTATGACGTTCCGGCTTCCCTATGGCGCATATGGCGCGATTTATGCGTTGATTCTTTCCCGGACAAGCTTGGAAGCTACTGCGAGCGCCGTTCGCATGATTGCCATTGGCTTCCTGCTGGCTGGAGCATACATCATCCTTGGACTCATGGTCGCGCTGGCCGATCCGATCCTGCGCTTCGCATGGATCACCGCGGGATTCTTCGGCGGTTTCTGGGCGATGAGTGCCCTCAATAACTATGCCGCATCGGGCCGATTCGGCTATTTGATCGCGATCACCGTCACGTTGTGGGACCGGCCCATATCTCCGGCCCCAAAGGTAGAGAGCACTCTTTGGGCAGTAGGAGTGATCACACTCGCGAGTATTATCGCCCTGCTGATGGAGATCGCGTTTGCAGCGTTCAGGACGTCCGACGATTTGGCCGAGGGCATGACAGAACGGCTGACGTGCGTAGAAGAACTGCTGACGCAATACGTGACCGGCGAAGCGGCCACTGCTTCCATCCGGACGACGCTCGCGCGCCTGGCGATGACTGGCACATCGCGAATGCGGCTAATCCTCCGCCGTTCCGGCTTTGACCCGCAGTACGCGGCGCAAATGGGCGCCGTAGTGGCGCTAACCGGCCGGCTCGTGGACCTGGCCGCGAACCTGCCGTATTTCTCCGGCCTCGTGCCGGAGGGCGATCGTGAGCGCGTTGCCAAAGTCGCGACTCATATACGAGAAATCCGCGACGGCGTCGCCGGAGGCTCGGTTCCGCAGGTGTCTGAATTCGAAGCTGGAGGCGGGGCTCCGTGCAGTCTTCCCCTCTTCGCCGAAATTGAACAAACCGTCTCGCTGATAGTGCAAGCTCTCGCGGGATCTAAGTTCCCGAGCGTGTTTGCGCCATCCCCGGATCTCGGCGCGGGGAGGGTTAAAACTTATCTCAGCGGCAAGCTGCTGGATCCTGAACATCTTAGATTCGCCCTGCGAGGCTGTCTCGCGGCAACCAGCTGCTACGTGATCTTCAACGTTCTGTTTTGGCCGGAGATTTCCACCGCGGTGACGACTTGTTTCGTCACGGCTCTCACCACCATCGGAGCGTCCCGGCAGAAGCAGGTGTTACGCTTCGCGGGTGCCCTTGTCGGCGGTTTCGGTATCGGTTTCGGTGCTCAAATATTCATACTTCCCTACATCGACTCGATCGCCGGGTTTACGGTGCTGTACATCGCCGCCATCACCATCGCGGCCTGGATTGCGACATCGAGCCCGCGTCTCTCTTACTTCGGCGTGCAGTTGGGAGTGGCTTTCTGCCTGATCAACTTGCTGGAATTCAAATTTCAAACCTCGCTCGCTGTGGCTAGGGATCGTGTGGTCGGGATTCTGCTCGGGCTGTTCATGATGTGGCTGTTTTTCGATCACCTTTGGAGCACGCCGGCCGGTTTGGAGATGAAGCGGACATTCACTTCTGCCTTGCGGTTGCTGGGACGGCTCGCTCGGGGACCGGTTTCGAACGATCTCCGGAAGGCAATTGAGGACAGCTATTTGCTGCGCGAGGAAATCAACGATAAGTTCGACCGCGTGCGATCGCTCGCAGACGGAGTGCTTTTCGAACTCGGTCCCTCACGGAGCAGCGATCTCGAATTGCGAGCTCGGATTCGTCGCTGGCAACCTCAACTCCGCGCCCTCTTCGTGATGCGGATTGCATTGCTCAAGTACCGCCTCCAGGCGCCCGGGTTCGAGTTGCTGGGTGCAGTTCGCCTGCGCCAGGAAGCGTACGACGATGTCTCCGCCAGGGCACTGGAGGAAATGGCGGATCGCATCGAGAGTCAGGTCCCGGGGATCGGAAGCCGCGTCGAACATAGGGACGAGTTGAAGCGGAGGCTTTACGAGGCCGAAGCCGAAGCGTCCCGGGATTTGCCGCATCCGCAGGCGCAGTCGTTCCTTACCTTGCTCCGCGGCGTAGACGCACTAACAGACTCTCTCGCGGCGGAAATCGCGGAAGAGTCCCTCGCTCCGTCTTGAGGGTTTGACGGTGGTTGGTACAGTGCGGCAAGTGTCGAAACCCCGTCGAAGTGGCTGCAGTTCGCCCAGCTAGAAATCAAGACTCTGGCAAGACTTTTCATCTAACTCGATCATTTTCAAGCGGAGCCAGCCAACCGTGAAAACGGAACGCCAGGTGCACGACACTGGCCGAAAGGTAATGGCTTATGTCGACTGCGAAGCCGTCGCCAGTGGAACCGAAGGGGCTTGCTCTTCTTTACCCGGACCCGCTGAACGCCCCGCAACAGGGCCTTGGGGTCCACGAGTGAGCGGTAACGGCAATTCCAGCGCTGTCCCGCCCTTTCCGCAAGATTATCGGGCATCCGGTCTTCTGTTGCATGTTACATCCCTGCCTTCACCCTACGGCGTGGGCGATCTCGGACCGGCGGCATTCGCGTGGATCGATCGCTTGCACGACGCCGGCCAACGATGGTGGCAGGGGCTGCCGATCGGTCCGACCGGATACGGGAACTCGCCGTATCAGGCGCTGTCATCGTTCGCCGGCAACAGCCTGCTAATCAGTCCTGCCGCGCTTGTTGCCGACAAATTCCTGCAGCAGGCCGACTGCGATTGTCACTTCCCGGCGGATGCAGTCGATTTTGACGGGGCGACTTCGTTGAAGCAGCGTCTGATCGCGAAAGCGTGGGAGAACTTCACTTCCGGCACTCGTCACGATCTGTGGCCGGCATACCAGAAGTTCTGCGAGGAGCAGTCGCATTGGCTCGATGACTACGCGCTCTTTCGCGCGCTGAAAGACAAGTATCGGGGGGTCCGTTACCTGGATTGGCCGGCCGCACTTACCCGGCGCGAACAGAATTCGCTCACGCAAGCACGGCGTGAGTTGGCGATGCAAATCGACCAGGTTTGTTTTGCGCAGTTCCTGTTGTTCCGCCAAGCAGACAAGTTGAAAGAGTACGCTCATTCTCGTGGTGTCGGGCTGATTGGCGATTTGCCGTTTTTCGTCTCGCCCGATTCCGCGGACGTTTGGGCCAACCCGGAATTCTTCCTTCTGGACGAACAGCGCAAGCCGCGTGAGGTTGCCGGCGTTCCTCCCGACTATTTCAGCGCGCAGGGTCAATTGTGGGGAAATCCGGTCTACAACTGGGATGCTCTTCGCGCCACCGGATACCGTTGGTGGATCGATCGCGCGCGTGCCTTGCTGGCGCATGTCGACGTGATTCGCCTGGATCACTTCCGAGGATTTTCTGCAGCGTGGCACGTACCGGCGGGATCGGCAACTGCGGAGTCCGGACAGTGGGTGCCGGGTCCGGGCGCGAATCTATTTTGTGCGGTGAAAGCCGAAATCGGCGGCTTACCGTTCATCGCCGAGGACCTGGGAACCATTACCGCCGATGTTCAACAATTGCGCGACCAGTTCCACGTTCCCGGCACGCGTGTCTTGCAATTTGCGTTCGACGGCCATCCGGACAATCCGTACCTTCCGCCCAATTTTGTATCGAATGCCGTGGTCTACACGGGTACGCACGACAACGCTACTACGCGGCAATGGTACGAAGAGTTGCCCGATGATCGAAAACAAATTCTTTGGAGCTATGCGAAGCGAAGTCCGGCCGATAGCGCAGAAGCTGCTCCGGAGCTGTTGCGTCTGGCGTGGACGTCCACTGCCGCCTTGGCGATTGCACCGTTGCAGGATCTGCTCAATCTGGGCCGCGGCGCCCGGATGAATGTCCCCGGCCATGCCGATGGCAACTGGCGCTGGCGTTGTCCGGAAGACTTGCTGTCCGGGCCGGCATTTCCGTGGCTGCGGGAGTTGACGGCAGCGTCTAAGCGTTCCTGATGATGCTGAATGTCACTTGCCGATGACGAGTCATTCCGGCTTGCCTGGAAACGGCGAGAATAGACTAAGATGCCGTCTGTGAGACACACTCAACCAACCCGATCGTGGGGGAGCATTGAGGGCACGCCCTTACCCATGGGCGTCTCCTGGATCGAGACCGAGCAGGCCTTCAACTTCGCCCTTCATGCCGAGCATGCGGAGAGTGTCACGCTGCTGTTCTTTTCTGCGGCCGACCTGGTGAACCCCGTCGCGATCTTCCGCTTCGATTACCTCCACAACAAGTCGGGACGCATCTGGCACTGCCGCATGCCGGCCTCTCAGATCGGCGAGGCGCGCTACTACGGGTACTCCGTATCGGGGCAGGATCTGCCACAACTTCATACCTTCGATCAGCAGAAGGTGCTGCTGGATCCCTACGCCAGGGCCGTCTTCTTCCCACCCGATTTCGACCGGGAGGCAGCCATGCGCGAAGGCCCGAATGCAGGCCGGGCACCCCTGGGGGTGCTGAATGCCTACCGGAAAGGCTTCGATTGGGCCGAAGACCGCGCGCCCCATCATGAGTCGGACGCTATCGTCTATGAGTTGCACGTGAGAGGATTTACCAAGAATTCCAATTCCGGAATCGATCCGGCGCGTGCGGGAACCTACGCCGGTCTGGCCGAGAAGATCCCGTATCTCAAGGAACTCGGAATCACGGCTGTCGAACTGATGCCGGTGTTTCAGCGGGACCCGCAGGAGGGCGATTACTGGGGCTACATGCCGCTGAACTTCTTCGCACCGCATGCGCAATACGCCAGCACACAGGGCAACGACGCGCAGCACCAGGAATTCAAGGAGATGGTGAAGGCGTTTCACAAGGCCGGGATCGCCGTGATCCTGGACGTTGTCTACAACCACACCTGCGAAGGCGATCACCGCGGCCCGATTTACAGTTTCAAGGGGCTGGACGCCGCCACATACTACATGCTTTCCGGCGACCCGGCCAGCCCGTACGCCAATTACTCCGGCACCGGAAACACACTGAATTTCGGCCAGGGCCACGTACGCAAGATGGTGATGGATAGCCTGCGCTATTGGAAGCGGGAGATGCACGTGGATGGATTCCGCTTCGACCTGGCCTCTGTGTTCAGCCGCAACGCGGATGGCTCCCTCAACTGGGGAGATGCCCCCATCTTCAGCGAAATCGCCGCCGATCCGGAGTTGGGCCGCGTGCGCCTGATTGCGGAGCCCTGGGACACGGCAGCCTATCAGTTGGGCCGGGGATTCCCGGGCCTGACGTGGCTCCAGTGGAACGGCAGGTTTCGCGACGATATCCGCCGCTTCGTCAAAGGCGACCCGGGAATGGTCCCCGACCTTATGCGGCGAATCTATGGCAGTGACGACTTCTTCCCCGATGACCGCGCCGGCGCCTATCATGCTTACCAGAGCGTCAACTACATCGTCTCTCACGATGGCTTCACTCTGTATGATCTGGTTTCCTTCAATCTGAAGAGGAATTCGGCCAACGGCCACGAAAACCGGGACGGCATGGATGACAACTTCAGTTGGAACTGCGGTTACGAAGGGGTTGAAAGCGTACCGCCCGAGGTGATGGCGCTGCGGCGCAGGCAGGTAAAGAACTTTTGTTGCCTGCTCTTCCTCTCCAACGGTACCCCGATGTTTCGAGCCGGGGACGAATTCCTGAATACCCAATTCGGCAATAACAATCCTTACAACCAGGACAACGGGATCAGTTGGCTGGATTGGGACCAGCTCCGCGAGAACCAGGACATGTTTCGCTTCTTCCAGAAAATGATTGCCTTTCGGAAGGCGCACGCCAGCCTCGCCCGGAGCCGATTCTGGCGGGAAGATGTTTCCTGGTACGGGACTGGCCCGGCTGCCGACCTCTCCCAGGATTCCCATAGCGTGGCATTTTGCCTTCATGGCGCTTCCCAGGCGGACGACGACCTCTATGTCATGATCAATGCCTACTGGGAACCCGTGACCTTCGGCCTGCAAGAGGGAGCGCCCCACGAGTGGAAGAGGATAGTGGACACCGCCTTGCCCAGTCCGCAGGACTTCGCGGAGGGCGGCGTGGCCTTCGAAGACATGGCGTATGCCGTCGCGCCGCGATCCATTGTTGTTTTACTGCGTCCGTGCCGTTCGACGCAATAGTCCGGATCGGAATCCAAATGAATCGCCTCTCAAACTACCAACCGATCGCTACCAGCAGCGTCTCCGGATTCTGGCATGAGACATCGCTCGAATAGCCGCCGGCATCGTTATAGGGGAACGCATATTGCTGGCCATTGATGGCGATGGATGAAATGAATTGCGCGTAATGGTCATAGGGTTCCGTCTGGAAGAAATACGCGGGGTTCCCCCAGATACCTTGCGAGACCAGCGTACCGTTCGGATTGAACGTTCCGGGGCCGGCTGCGTGCCGGTAGATAGCGGCGGAAAGATCGGGATAGGAACCCAGGCCCGATCCGTTCGCGCCCGCTTCCGGTATCGTCAGGCCGTTGGTTGACCAGACTTGGCTGATATAGGCGTTGTAATAGTTGGCGTACGGCCCGCCGGCGTTGAATCCGCCCGTACCAGGTTCGACGATCCGGTAAGGAGCATAGGGCGGTTGAGCTTCGGCCTGAAAATCCGCCGGAACCTGGTTCAGATAGCGCGCGAACGTGGTCGCGCGGCTCTCGGCGAACGTCTCGGCATTTTCACCGACAGCCACATCGGTCCCGTCTCCACAGGTCAGCCGCGCGGCCAGCTTGATGCCCAGCGCGTCCACTCGCGTGGTGTCGAAGTTGATCGACGTCGGCCCGATGGTGTACTCGATAAAGTCGTAGTAGTTGGTGCTGCCCTGGCCTACTGAGCCCAGATAGAAGTACATGCGTCCGGCGGAGTTCGCGGGCATATCGAACGTCGGCTGTGCCGCGATCGAGTTCGTGGTGGTGGTGCCGTTCAGGTTCACACTCCAGAAGACCTGGCCGTCCGCATAGACGCCGTTGGTGCGGTTCAGGAACTTGAACATCATCACGTTCTGCGCGGGAGGGACGTTGCTGGAATCCCAGAAGGGCGGATTCGATCCCAGAGGCGCGGTGGCAGCGCTTACTATAGGGGAAGCCAGCGAGGTACCGGAGGAATTACTCGCCTCGACTACGTAGTAGTAAGTCGTACTTGCGTTGGCCAGTACGTCCTGGAACATGTTGGCTTTGGTGGTGCCGATCTGATTGCTGCTCGCGGGTGCGAAGCCTGGGGTCGTTGCTCGGTAGACGCGATACGTCACAACGGCCGTCCCGGAGCTGGTGGCGGTGCTGGCATTCCAGCTCAGGTCGATTTCGTTGGCTGACGCCGCTGTCGCCGTCAGGCCGGTCAACTCTGCGGGAGTGCCGGCCGTGGAGACGCCAAGCGTGGTAACCCCAACCGGGCCCGCAGGGGTCGATGTTACCCCAGAGGCGTTGATCGCTTCCACCAGGTAGTAGTAGGTGGTGGAAGCTTCGAGCGGCGCGGCGCCGCCGTTGTCCGCAAAGTAAGTCATCGACCAAGTGGTGCAGACCTGGTAGGGGCTGCTCGCGGCGGTGAGGTTCGAAGACTGCGAGGCTGTGCACACCAGGTTCGAGGTGCCGGGCGTAAAGTTCGGGGTGGTGCTGCGGAATACCAGGTAGTTCACTCCCGCGGTCGGGCTCGCGGCCCAGTTCAAATAGGTCTGGGAACTGGTGGATGCCACCGCCGTCAAAGACGTCGGCGCCGCTACCGGGCCTCCTGTCCCACCCGTATTGATCGTGTAAGCTGCCGAGGCCACTGCGCTGTTGGTGTAGCCAGGCGCCACCGCGATCGCCTGGATGGTTTCGTTCGAGCTCACCGCGATCGCTGAGCTATAGACGGCTGACGACGTGGTCGGCGTCGAGCCGTTGGTAGTGTAGTAGATGGTTGCGCCCGTCGTGGTATCGCTGAGCGCGACACTCTGTGCGGATGTATAGGTTCCTGCTGGAGGCGTGAAACTGGGAGCCGCGGCAACGGGCGGTGGCGGAGGCGTCGTGCTCAAAGATTGCACCTCGATGCCCGCGATCTCCGCGTTGTCCTTGACGGTAGCGAGTGCAATCACAATCTGGCCGGATGCATTGGCCGTCACCGCGAATTGCTCCACCACTGCTTTGTCGGGCCCGCCGGCAGCCTGGATGATATCGAAGTTAGTCAGCACCTGCGTGCCGTTGATGGTCACGTTGAACACGCGCTGCCCCACTTGCGTCCAGTAGTATTCGCTGAAGTGCAGCCGCACCGTATAACTCACTCCCGCTGTGAACCCGGGGATGGTGTAAGTGAAGTTGCCGAAGCGCTGTGTCTGGTACACTGCTTCCGGCGCTGGATTGGTGACGCCGGCGGTACTGATGGTCGCGGTGTTGTTGGACGTAGAGCCGCCGGTGAAATATTCATCGGCCACAAAGTTCCCCACCGCGCCGCCGCCGGCGTGGATCGCGATCACGTCGGTAGAAGTTCCGGTGGCCGCGCTCTGGGTGGTAGCGCTGGCCTGTGCCGAAGGCGTCGACGCCCCCGCCGAACTGCTGGCTTCCACTACGTAGTAGTAAGTAGTGGCAGCGGTCAAGCCGGTATCGGCATAGTTCGTGCCATTGGTGCTGGCGATCTGATTCGTGCTGGCAGGCGTAAAGCCCGAAGTGGTGCTTCGAAACACCAGGTAGCCGGCGCCGCTGGTCGCGCTGGCGGTCCAGCTCAGGTTGATCTGGCTGGTGGAGGCCGGCGTAGCCGTCAGCCCGGCGGGCGCTGCCGGCGGCGGTGTGGATTGGGAGCTGGCCTGCTCGATCTCGATGCCATTGATCTCCGCGTTGTCCTTCACCGTAGCGAACTGAATCACGATCTGGCCGGAACTGTTCGCCGTCACCGGGAACTGCTCCACCACCGCCTGTTCGGGCTTGCCGGCGGCCTGAATGATGTCGAAGTTAGTGAGCACCTGCGTACTGTTGATGGTGACGTTGAATACGCGCTGCCCCACTTGCGTCCAGTAATACTCGTCGAAATGCAAGCGGACGGTGTAACTGCCACCGGCCGTGAATCCCGGAATCGTGTAGCTGAAATTGCCGAAGCGCTGCGTCTGGTACACAGCTTCCGGAGCGGGATTCGTTACCCCCGCCGTGCTGATGGTCGCGGTGTTGGCCGATGTAGAACCGCCGTTGTAATACTCATCGGCGACATAACTACCGACAGTTCCGCCGCCGGCGTGAATATCCAGCACATCCCTGGAAGTGCCGGTGGACGCGCTCGGAGTAGTGGCGCTCGCCTGCGCCGAGGGCGCCGAGGCACCTGCCGAATCGCTGGCTTCCACCACGTAATAATAAGTCGTGGACGCTGTCAGGCCGGTATCCGCGTAGGTCGTGGTGTTCGTGCTGGTGATCTGATTCGTGCTGGAAGGCGTGAAGCCTGAAGTCGTGCTCCGGAACACCAGGTAGCCGGCGCCGCTGGTCGCGCTGGCGGTCCAGCTCAAGTTGATCTGGCTGGGCGAGCCCGCGGCCGCAGTCAGGCCCGTGGGCGCGGCTGGCGGCACTACCGATTGTCCGCCCCCTTGCTCGATCTCGATGCCATTGATCTCCGCGTTATCTTTCACCGTGGCGAATTGAATCGCGATCTGGCCGGAAGCATTGGCTGTCACCGGGAACTGCTCCACCACCGCCTTGTCCGGCCCGCCCGCGGCCTGGATGATGTCGAAGTTGCTGAGCACCTGCGTGCCGTTGATGGTGACATTGAACACGCGCTGCCCTACTTGCGTCCAATAGTACTCGGCGAAGTGCAGCCGCACTGTGTAGCTGCCGCCCGCTGTGAACCCGGGAATAGTGTAAGTGAAGTTACCGAAACGCTGCGATTGGTAAACAGCTTGCGGCGCTGGATTCGTCACGCCCGCCGTGCTGATGGTCGAGGTCGTGTTTGAGGTAGACCCGCCGTTGTAGTATTCGTCGGCGGCGTAACTTCCTACCGCTCCTCCGCCGGCGTGAATGTCCAGCACATCGGTGGAACTGCCGGTGGCTGCGCTCTGGGTGGTGGCGCTTGCCTGCGCGGAAGGCGCGGAAGCGCCGCTCGAATCCACTGCTTCCACCACATAGTAGTAAGTAGTGGCAGCCGTCAACCCGCTATCCGAGTATGTGGCCGTGGTTTGGCCGGACACCACCTGATTGCTTGCGGCCGGAACAAATCCCGCGGTTGTGCCGCGGAAGACGCTGTAGCTCACCGAACAAGGCGTGCCGGCTGTACTCGCTCCCCAAGCGAGAGCGATCTGGCTGAAGGATGTCGCTGTCGCAGACAGACTTCCCGGTACGGAGGGAGCCGCGGCGCAGGTGGCGGTCGTCACCGTGAGCAATACCGAGTTACTCAGTACGCTTCCACCGGCGTTGGTCACTCCCACGCTGAACTGCGCCCCGTTGTCGGTAGCGGCAGTCGCCGGCGTCGTGTAACTGCTGGCGGTCGCGCCGGTAATAGCTGTCCCGTTTCTGTACCACTGGTAAGTAAGAGTTCCCGGGCCGTTGGCGGCCACCGTAAAGCTGGCGGTCTGCCCCGCCGCGACGGTCTGCGGAGCGGGCTGCGTGGCGATCGTGGGAGGCATAATCGACGCTCCCGTGTCGCACACCACTCCGCCGGGGAAGTTATTGGCAACCTGCCAGCTCGATTGTCCCGCATAGGTGACGAAAGCGGCGTTGTTGCTGTCCGCAGGATCGGGGGTTGAGGTCCAGGTGCTCCAGGGCTGGGGGAATGCGCAGGAGGCCGAGTTAGTTCCGCTGATGCCGAGCGCTTCCGCTTGTGTCGGCAGCCGCATGCTCTGGCTGCTGCAATACGCTTGCGCAATCGGTTGAGTGTATTGCGCTCCCTGGCTATTCGCACCGGTGTAAGTGTTTTCCGCCCGCTGCCACGTCAGGCCGCTGACGTTGTCGCGCACTGTTGAGGAACTCAGGATGGTATAACGCTCCGTGGCGCCGCCGCACTGGGGCACGTTGTAAACCTGCATTTCGTATAACGAATATCCGTACTGGGTGGCGCGCTGTTGGCCGTACATGCGGACATAGCGGCCATGCACCGTCGGAAAGGTAAGATTCTCTACTCCGCCTGCGCCGTCGCTGTTGCTATAAGCGAAGTTCCAATTAGTGTTGTCGGTGGAGTATTGAATCTGGTATTGCGTGGCGTATGCATTCTCCCAGTAGAGAATCACGTTGTCAAAGGGTTGAACCGAACCGAGGTCGATTTCCACCCAGGACGGGTCCACGCCGATCGCGGAGCCCCAGCGAGTAGTCAGGTTCCCGTCGTTGATATAGTTTGGCGTCAGTCCGCCGTTCTGCGAGGAACTGGCGGTGGCCGGCTGATTGAGAGCCAGGTTGACGCCCGGAGGAGCGATGGTCAACGTGGTCACATTGCTGGTGACGTTGCCCGCAGCGTTCGTCACTACCACGGTATAGTTGCCGGCATTAGTCTGCTGGACTTGGAAGATACTATAAGACGCGGCGTTAGCACCAAGAAGGTTGACGCCGTTCAGTTGCCATTGATAGGTGAAGGGGGCAGAGCCGGAGACTCCGACCGTAAATGTTGCCGGGTCGTTCGCCAGTACGGAGAGACTTACCGGCTGTTGTGTGATTCCTGGCGCGACCGCGGCGGCTACCGTCAGCACCGCGGCCGTGGAAGTCACCGAATTGACCGGATTGGTAATGGTGACCACATAACTGTCGCCATTATTGCCCGCCGCCAATTCGGGAGTGGCATAAGTGGAGGCTGTGGCGCCACCGATAGAGGTGCCGTTTCTGTACCACTGGTAGGTGAGTACCGGCGAGCCGGTGGCGGCGACCGACAACTGCGCTGTCTGCCCGACATACACCGTCTGGCTAGCCGGCTGGGTGGTAATCGCCACGGCAGCCGGCAGATCTACCGTAAGCGTGGCGGCAGTCGATGTGGCCGAGCCCAGGCCATTACTCACGGTCATGGTAAAAGCGCTGTTATTGTCGCTGGAAGCCGTCGGGAGAGTTGTATAGCTCGCACCGGTGGCGCCAGTGATCGCACTGCCGTTCTTGTACCACTGGAATGTCAGGGGCGCGGTGCCGGTCGCGGTAACCGTGAAAGTCGCCGGCTGGCCCGCTGTTACGGCGGTGTTCACCGGCGGCAAGACGATTGCCGGTGCGGCGGGCGGAGGAAGGAACGAGGGAACGGGCTGGATGGTATACGTCGCCGATCCCGAAATCAGGCCGGGCCCGGTGGCCGTCACCGTGACGGTTCCAGCGGTGAATTGGCTCATCACGGCGATTTTGGTCATGCCGCCCTCTACCTGCAGTTCGGGATCTCCAGGCGCATGGTAGTTGAACGCACTATTGCCGGCAGCTGTGGAGTAGGCATCGGAGCCGTTTGCCACATACTGTTCGGTGCCACCCAGGTAGGTGGCCGGTCCACTTACGGAGAAGGTCAGCGTGTCGGCTGCGGTGGGAACCACCACTCCATTCGCATCCTGCACCTGGGCCGTGACGAACGCCACGTCGGACCCGTTAGCCGTCACAGCAAAGCTGGTTTCGTCCGGTTTCACCAGCTCGGGCACCACAGAAAGCACGATTTTGCTCTCTGCGCCGGCCGTAGTCTTGGTGTCCGTCGCTAAGACGTCCCCATACTGATCGAGACAATCCGCCTCTACCGTGCCTGCCTGCCAGTTCACCGCCCATGAGGTTTGAAACGGCATTATGGTGGTGCTTTGAGTCAAGTTAGCACTGGAGTTGGAGTCCCAACTATTCGGCGTTTGGATGGCGCCCTGTTGAACGCCGTTAATCAACAGGCGAACCGCCGGGCAATTACTGAAGGCGTTCACCTGAATGGGAGCCGATGCCTGGTAAGCACGGTTCCAGTGATGCGCCAGATGAACTACCGGCTTGATGGAGAAGGGCGTCCACGCCGCTTCATAGATGTAATACAGCAACTTGGGGAAGCGATTCATGTCCACCATGGAAGCGCCCAGAGCGCGCACGCTGGCCTGGTAGGTAGCCTGCTGCGCTGTGTTCAAGTACTGCTGATATTCCGCGTACAGGCCGTTCTCGCCGGGCGAATCGGCAAAGTACCATTGCGCCATTCCAAAGGCATTGGCCTGCCTCCCTTGGCGCCAGTTATCCAGGAACGGAGCGGCGAACGCAAGCTCGTAATCGTAGGCCAAGCCACGGGCAGTGCCGTTCCCCCAATACTCCGCGCCCCACGCCGGATTATTCGGGAACTGGTCCTTGACCCCCACTTCACAACCCTGCAGCGTGCACCCCAGCATATATCCGTTCGCGGGGTCAGGTGTGCGATCCGCGGCGACGCGCGTATTGATAGGATCCCAAGCCTGATCGATTGCCAGAAGAGCTGCCCCGATAGTCTCGTCCATCGTGCCATTATTCGACTCCCAGTCCAGAATTGAAGGATGGCTACGATCGCGGACGATCATGTCGCGATGCAATTCTTCCTTCAGAGTCACATCGTCGGCGGGCGGCGTGGAGAAAGCATCTTCACCGTCGCCGCTTGGCTGATCGATCATGATGCCATAGGCGTCGGCCGCGTTCACGAACTCCTCGCTGGTAGTGGAGTGACCCGGACGCCAGATACTTCCACCGGCTGCGGCAAGTTGCGCCAGGTCGCGCCACTGCTGCTCTTCCGGAACCGAGGATCCGAGCGCGGGATAATCGTAACGTCCCGAAGCACCCCATAAGTACATTGGATGACTGTTGAAATAAGGGAAGTTATGATCCCAGGTAATTATTCGGATGCCGAGCGGGCTTTGGGCCGAATCCACCACCGCGCCGTTCACGCTGACGATATGGTAGACCTTATACATATAAGGTGTCCCATAAGTGCTATTATTCGGGTACCAGAGCGTGGGATTGTCTACCGTAATCTGCTGATCGAACATGGGGGTCGCCGCGGATGGGTAAGTGCTCGGAGTCATCGGCGGCACTGTTTGCGTGACGGGCGCCGCGGATGCCACAACGTTGCCGTTGGCATCCACGATTTGGGTAGTCAGAGTAACCTGTTGCGTCGCCGCCGTCTCATTAAGTACATTCGTCTGCACTTCCACCACGGCTGATGCCGCCTGCGCCGTGCTGTTAGGCGCCGGCGTCTCGGATACCGTGGCTACATAGGTGCCCCACGTTTTTTGATTGGAATACACGTTCACCGGGATATGCACCTTATTCGTGATGAACATGTACGCCGGGCGGAACAAGCCTGCCTCCGCCTGTCCGAATCGATAATCTCCCGAGAAGGTCGGTTGTTCGAAGAACGAATTGTTCCTCGAAACGCGCACGGCCAGCACATTATCGGTCGCTCCGTCGGCGTGAAGGTATGGGGTCAAATCGACGAGGAACGGTATGAAACCAATCACATGCGATGCGCTGGCGTTGGCGGATACGGCACTGATACCCGGCAGGAGGGTGCCATTGATATAAACTTGAGCGCCCGTGTGAGCGCCCTCAAACTCCACCATTACCTTGCTGTTCGCGTACTGCGTGCCAAGCGTGAAGTGCAGTCGATACCAGATGTTGCCGCCGTTCAGATCGCCGTCACCGCCGCCTGATTGTACATTGAGAAAGGATGTGAAATAATTCGCGCCGTGTGGAATGCCTACCGCGGTCCAACTGGAATCGCTAAAGGAAGGCGTGGCAAACGACGGCGAGTCCTGGTCTTTGACATACAGCCATTGGCGTTGTCCCGGCATGCCAGACGATAAGTTGATAGTAATCCTGTCGGAAGTAGGTAGCGTTGTTTCTACCTGTTGGGCACTAATATTGCCCGTGAACAACCATGCCGCCAAAAACACTGTTATAGTCAAAAGTAGACGATTCACGGAATTCCTCCGATTAGTGTATTTAGATTGACTTGGTGTACATCCAGTTCTAACAGAGACGGTCGTCCAGACACTTACGCACTCGACGACCGAAGCCCGATTTCTCTCTCAGATGGCCGTTGCCGAAAGCTATTGTATGCCCAGTACTAACCTCGCTAAAGCGGTAAATCCTCAGTTGTAGTACTGCTAACAGGACGACAGGTAGAACAATCCGTCCTTCGGCAGTATGGCGCATTCAACCTTAGTTAACTTATCTCACATCGCGGCACAGGCTGAAATAGTTCTGTAATAGAGGTTTATAACCCCTGGCCACCTAGAGAGTTTAGCCCACTTACAGAACGAACGCGTGAGGAATGTGCGACTTATCGGATGATATCGCACAGATCGGAAGGGCTCCAGCCGGCCGGAGCATCGCGAGGTTGAGGCTTGGTTGGGAAACTCGCGACGATCTGCGCCATTTCGCGGCCAAATGGCGCGAGTTGCGTAGATAGCAGTACCGCCTACGAGAGGGGCTCAAGCGGAAGACGGTCGATTCGATCGCTCGCGTGGTAATCGCCAGCGTGTTAAAGAGTTCTTATGAGGCAGTTCGTATGTAACGATGTTGGTTTTCATGGTCGGTCCTTTTCTCCTCCCGCGTCGGTTTGGAGAAGGGCTGAGTCCGCAAGGGAATGCGCCATTGCGACGGTTGGAAGCGGCCTGCCCGAACCGGATGCGGGTGGAAGTGCAACGGCGATTCTCCGGGTCCTCTGTCGCAGTTAATGCGCCACATGGAGCAGGATTTGCAAACCCTAATGCTTGGAAAAGAAGGCGGAAAAAATCCGGGACGGCGTCAAAAGTGGAATCTTCGCCGAGGACACCCCTGGCAGCCGCATTTGTAGATCCCGGATCGGCAGATTCCGCACTTTCAAGTGCAACTTTTGCATTTCGGCCCCGGTGAAGTCCCGGTTGCCGACACTGCTCCGGGCCGCTTTGGGGTTCGAAACAGCGGAGCTTATTATGGAGCATCTCGTGCTTATGATGAGGCGAAGCGCGGGGCTAATGGAGTGTTTCACCTCTGTTTATCCGTATAGGTTGAGGTGCGAGCCGATGCCAAGTTCGACACAAGCTCAATGGTTCAGCGACTACGATTTGTATTT
>CAZARO010000002.1:0-9587 GCA_964487165.1 uncultured Solibacteraceae bacterium
GCACTGGTAACCGACCGGGTGCAGGATGGGCAGCTTTATATGCCCATGAATTCCTCCGAGAGCCCGGTGAATTTGCTCACCGGAGACGAGACCGATCCCTTCACGCACACCCCTGCCTACAAGAAAACGGCGGTGCGCATGGAGGTCCTGGAGCGCAACGGGGAGAGCCCGATGCCGAAGATCAACCCGCGCTTCGGGCATCGCACTCCGCAAACGGGCGTGGAAGCCGAGCGGAAATGGCGGCAGCCGGGATACCGTTTTCCGGGAGACAATCTCATCCAGATCAAACCGAAATAGCGAGGATCGAAATGGCACAACCCATCAGCATGCGTCCCGCGGCCCGCATCGCGGAAAACGCCCCGTACGCGGACGCCATCCACTCGGCTTGCGAAGTGCTCCAGTTGCTGCATGAGCGCGGAATCCTGGAGTTGCTACGCGGGCTCCTGGGCGCGGGCGACAAGGTGGTGGACACTCTCGCCACGGCGATTGACACGCCGCAGACCATCGGCGCGATGCGCAATTTTTTGCTGCTGACGGGATTCTTTGCGAGCATCCCCCCGGATGTCCTCAACAGCCTGCTGCAGACCGCGGTGAAGGGCGCGGAGCAACAAAAAATCGGCAAGGCGCCGGGATTTCTCGGTCTGTACCGCCGCATGCGCAGCGAAGACGCCCGCCACGCCATGGCTGTCATGCTCGATCTTTTGGAGGGTGTGGGAAGAGGGCTCTAAACAGAGCGTCATAAAAATATTCGCATCCGCTCCCTGACGGTCACGGCTCTGTAAGAAGCGCATATTGAGCCGCGCGCGTAAGCAAGCGGTTCTTCGGATTCTGCAACTCCCTCTGAAGTCCGCCCCGCCGAGCTGAGCTCTAGCTTGTGCCATCCTCAATTTAATGGCGCCAGATCTCCAAATCCAACCTCGCGACAAGGAAGGCGTTCGCATCCTCGACCTGCACGGGCGTCTGACCATTGGCGACTCCGAAGCCACGCTGCGCGCGGCTGTCGCGGCATTGACGGATGCCGGTATCGTCAAGATCGTCCTCAATTTCCAGGACGTAGCCGAGATGGATATCGACGGCCTGGGCGCATTGGTCTTCTGCGAGGCCCATCTCCTGAACCGCGGAGGCTCCCTGAAACTGTTGAACCTCAGCCCCGGTCATCTGAATCTGATGGTACTGGCGAAGCTCGAAACGGTTTTCGAAATCTACACCGCCGAGCAGGATTCGGTCGACAGTTTCTTCCCGGATAGACAACCCAAACGCTACGACATTCTCGAGTTCGTCCGGCAGCAGGAAGCGCGCGGCCGCCACATCGACTAAGTGGATATAAAAATGCCGGTCTTAAGGTAGAATAGAGGCCCGAACCATGGCGTCTGGAAAGCCAATCCGCATCCTGAGCGTGGAGGATCACCCGGTCTTTCGAGAAGGCCTGTGTACTATCGTCGCTTCGCAGCCGGACATGCTGCTGGTGGCCCAGGCGGCGAACGGAGAAGAGGCCATAGCGCAATTCCGGGCGCAACGGCCTGACATTACGCTCATGGACCTGATGCTCCCCGGGATCAACGGTACCGATGTCCTGATCGCGATCCGCGGGGAATTTCCGCACGCCCGCATCGTCATGCTGACCACATCCGATGGCGATGCCGAGATTCAACGCGCTCTGCGGTCTGGCGCCGCGGGGTATGTCCTCAAGAGCACCCCAAAGAATGAGCTTCTGGCGGTGATCCGCAGCGTTCACGCCGGCGAGCGGCATATTCCCGCCGATGTGGCGGCTCGCCTGGCGCAACACCTGGGCGACGATAACGTCACCCCGCGCGAGCTGCAGGTCCTGGTGCTGATTCGCGATGGCAATCGCAACAAGGAGATCGCGGAGAAGCTGTGCATCTCGGAAACCACCGTCAACTTTCATGTGAAGAACATCATGGATAAGCTGCGGGCCAACGATCGGACGCACGCGGTGACCATCGCGGTGCGGCGCGGTCTGCTCCAGATCTGAGGGAGCATGGCCGGTATCTCTTGCGCGCGCGCCGCCGTGGCTTCAGTCCTGTTCGGGGTCTTCGCCGGCCAGGCTCTCGCGCTCGATCCCTCTCAGGCTGTCGGCAGCTATCTTCACAGCAATTTCACCCGCGAAGACGACCGGCTTCCATCGGACATCGTGAATGTTCTCCTGCAAACCCGCGATGGATTCCTCTGGGTGGGTACATCGTATGGAGTGGCGCGATTTGACGGGCGGCATTTCACCACCGTGCGTTTCTCCCCCGAAATTCGGGCGAGAGGGCTGACAACTGCCCTGGCGGAGGGCCCTGATGGCGCGCTTTGGGCTGGTACGAGTTTCGGCGCATTGCGAATTCCAAAAGAAGCGCTCAACCAGTTCGGCCGTTTTCCCGCGACCGTCTATCATACTGGCTCCGGCCACAGTGACGAGATCGTGGTTCTCTTCTGCAGCCGGGAAGGCGTCCTGTTCGCAGGCACAAACCAGGGTCTCTATCGCTTCGACGGCGGCGCCTTTTCATCGCTGATTCCGGATGTATCGGTATCCCGAATCGAGGAAGCACGGAATGGTAATCTCCTCGTCATTACCGGCCATGGGTTCATCGAATGGGATGGCGCCCGGGCAGTGCCGCATCCCGATCTCGCGGCGCGCTTAGATGTGCCTGCGGATAGGATCTTTAACGTTTTTGAGGACCACACCGGCGCCCGCTGGTACTCGAGTGCGGCGGGGGTCGCTCGCGAAATCCGCGGCTCCATAGAGCATTTTCAACCTTACGGCGTGAAACCGGAGAACACATCCTACCGCGCTGAGGAAGATCGGCAAGGCAACATATGGGTTTCTATCCCAACCGGGTTGGCTCGAGCCAACGCCGGTGTCCTGGAACCGGTGCCGGACACCGGCGCCCGGTACATCTACCCCGATCGGGATGGGGACCTGTGGCTGGGCACAAACGGACATGGGCTCATTCGGCTCAAGGATCGGATCTTGCAAACGTTTTCGACCGCCGACGGTGTGGCGACTGACGTGACCCGAACCGTGCTGAGCACCAGCGACGGCAAGATCTGGGTGGGTGGCAACTGCGGTTTGTCCTCGTTCGACGGCAGCCAGTTCCGAACCTACCCGGACAATCAGGATGGACTCACCGGTCCCTGCGTGCTCTCCCTGGCCGAAGACCACAATCACGACTTGTGGGTCGGGACGTACAACACCGGAGTCTTCCGTTTTCACGATGGCCGATTCACGCAGTTTTCCACCGCGCAGGGGCTCGCCGGCGATTCCGGGAGATCGATCGTCGTCTCGCGCGACGGCTCGCTATGGATCGCCACCACTGGCGGCATCAGCCACATGCGCGACGGGCACATCCGCAACTACACCACCGCCGACGGGCTTCCCGGTAACAACGTCGCTGGCCTGTATGAAGATCGGCGAGGCGTGATCTGGGCCGCAACAATCGCTGCCATCGCTCGTCTGGAGGCGGACCGCTTCGTGAGTCTGCCGGCAGCCCCGGAAGCGGCCGATTACATCCTGCTGGGAGAGGACCCCGCCGGCAGTCTCTACGCCCGCGCCAGCACGCAAGGCACCTTCCGCGTCGAAAGAGATCGCCTGGTCTTCGTAGGCCAGGACGTCAGCATGCTCGCCATGGCGCAGAGCAGGCAGGACCTGTGGCTATGTGGAGATGTCCTTTCCCGAGCCCCGCTTGACCTCTTTGAGAAATGGGAGCGTGAGCGTGACGCGCCTCGGGATTACACGCGCTTCGACCGCGCCGACGGGTTCCGGGCGAGTGAGTGCGGCGACGGCCGGCCCCCTATGGCGATCGCCGGCGACGGCAAGTTGTGGGTGGCGACGACGCGGGGGCTGGCGATGATCGACGCCGCCCATTCGCCGCGCGTCAATCGGAAGCCGGAGATCTACATGGAGAACATCGTCATCGCGGGGAAGGTCGAGGCCCCCGGCGGCCAACTGGTCTTACCGCCCGGCCCGCACCATGTGGAACTGCATTTCGCCGCGATCGAACTGCGGTCGCCCGAAAAGATCCGCATGCAATACCGCATGGACGATGTCGATCGCGAATGGGTAGACGCCGATGCCACCAACAGCGCGATCTACCCGAGTTTCCCCGTCGGCACCCACAAATTCCACGTGCGCGCGTGCAATCGCGACGGCTTCTGGGACAGGGCCGGCATCGCCTACAACGTCATCCAGCAGCCGTATTTCTACCAGACCGATCTTTTCCGCGTCGCCGTCGTCGCGATGTGCGGCCTGCTGGTGGTCTTGATGTACCAGCGCCGCCTTCGCCAGATGGCCGCCCAGATGAACGCGCGCCTCGACGAGCGGGTAGCGGAGCGGACCCGGCTGGCTCGCGAACTGCATGACACCCTGCTGCAAACCATTCAGGGGAGCAAGATTGTGGCCGACGATGCGCTCGAAGACTCCACTGACCCGGTGCGCATGCGCCGCGCGTTGGAAAGACTTTCCATTTGGCTGGGGCAGGCGACTGAGGAGGGGCGCGCCGCGCTCATTTCACTCCGCGAGTCCACGAGACACAGGAATGACCTGGCCGAAGCGCTCCGGCGCGCCGGCGAGGATTGCGTTCTGAAGGTTCCCATGAAGTTCGCGCTCACCGTGGAGGGCGAGACTCGCGACATGCACCCGATTGTCCGCGACGAAGTCTACCGCATTGGGTACGAAGCCATTCGCAACGCCTGCACTCACTCTCAGGGAGCGAACCTGTCGGTCGGTCTTAGCTACGCCCGCGACCTTACTCTTCGGGTGTCGGACGACGGGCTGGGCGTCGACCAGAAAATCGTATTGGAAGGGAAAGACGGGCACTTTGGATTGCGCGGAATGCAGGAACGGGCCGCACGCATCGGGGCCAGGCTTACTTTCCATCTGAAACGCCCGGGCACGGAAGTTGAACTGATCGTGCCGGGTAATCTGACCTACCGCGAAAAAGGCACCGCCCCGCCAAGCCGGTGGACGAGGCTTCTGAAGTTCTTCCGCTCCCGGTAGGACATGCGTCGTTCGGTTGCGGCTCGGTAACACGCACGCCGATTCGGGAAGGGTTACCGAGCCGCGGCCACAGGGAGCGGTGCCCAAAAGTATCATTAGTGTTAAAGCCGACCTGTAGAAAATTACGGGACCCGCACTGCTGTTCCGGGTGTTTGTCAAAATCGGCGTTCCCTGTATTCTCATGACTGTCCGGTACATTCTGAGGGGGAAACGAAAACACGGACATGGCCGCCCGACGGTGGTCCATTTTCATAAAGCGAAAACAGTCGCTAGAGATAGAAAAAAATGAACACATTTACTACCAAGGATGGAACCTCGATCTACTACAAGGACTGGGGCAGCGGACCCGCCGTCACTTTTTCGCATGGATGGCCGCTCAGCGCGGACGCCTGGGATGCCCAGATGTTGTTCCTCGGGCAGCGGGGCTACCGCGTCATCGCCCACGACCGCCGGGGCCACGGACGCTCCGGCCAGACATGGCAAGGCAACAACATGGATCAATACGCCGACGATCTCGCCGAACTGCTGGACCATCTCGATATTAAAGGTGCCACCATGGTCGGGCACTCCACCGGCGGCGGCGAAGTGGTCCGCTACATCGCGCGGCATGGGCAGAAACGAGTCGCGAAGGTGGTACTGATTGCCGCCGTTCCGCCGCTGATGCTCCAGACCGACAAGAATCCCGGCGGACTGCCCCTGTCGGTCTTCGACGATATCCGCGCCGGGGTGGTCAAAGACCGCGCGCAGTTTTATAAAGACCTGAGCCTTCCGTTTTACGGCTACAACAAACCGGGTGTGAAACCCTCCGAGGGCGTTCGGGAGACATTCTGGCTGCTCGGGATGCAATCCTCCGTCGTCGGTTCGTACGACTGCATCAAGGCTTTCTCCGAAACCGACCAAACGGAGGACCTCAAGAAAATCGATGTCCCGGTGCTTGTGATTCAGGGAGACGCCGATCAGATTGTGCCGATCGACGATTCCGGGAAACTGAGCGCCAAGCTTGTCAGGAACGGCAGCCTGAAGGTGATCGCCGGCGCCCCCCACGGGCTATGCACCACGCACGCCGACATCATTAATGAGGAACTGCTGGCATTCCTGCGTAAATAGCGGGGCCGCTGGCCGCCGCGGATGGATGATTCTGAGCCACGTGTGAGGAACACGACGAGGAGAGAACTTATGGCTTCCGACAACGTGACAGTCCTGGATAATTTCGTCCGGGATTCCTTTATGATCGCTCACAGCGCCCCCGTATTCCAGCAGTCGTTTCGCGAAGGGCGATGGCTTGACTCCACCGCGCGGCCAGCGTGCTTTGAGGGCATCGTTGGATCGAGCGCCGCTTTGGAGGAAGTGTTGGATGAAATCCGCCTGGTCGCGCCCACGGACTCGACGGTCCTGGTGGAGGGTGAGACCGGCACCGGCAAGGAACTGATCGCGCACGCCATCCATCGCCTGAGTTCGCGTAGCGCGCGTCCCTTCGTCAAGATGAACTGCGCCGCGATTCCGGCCGCGCTCCTCGAAAGCGAATTGTTCGGCCATGAGAAGGGTGCCTTTACGGGAGCATACATGCGGCGCACCGGCCGTTTTGAGGCGGCGGACGGCGGCACTTTGTTTCTCGATGAGATCGGCGACATGCCTCTGGAGCTCCAGGCGAAGCTGCTCCGCGTCCTGCAGGAGCACGAGTTGGAACGCCTGGGCAGCAGCAGTACGGTGCATGTGGACGTGCGCGTCATCTCCGCCACCAATCAGGATCTAGCGAAGCTTGTGGCCAATAAACAATTTCGCACCGATCTGTTTTACCGCCTCAATGTCTTCCCCATCTCCCTTCCGTCCCTGCGGCAGAGGATCAAGGACATTCCGTTGCTGGTCAAACACTTCGTGGAAGTATTCAGCGCGCGCATGAACAAAAGAATCGAGCGAATTCCCGAGGATGCGCTGGATGCGCTCTGCCGCTACGGATGGCCCGGCAACATCCGGGAATTGCAGAACATTATCGAGCGTTCGGTAGTGCAGACTCCCGGTGAGGTCCTGCAGCTTTGCCGCCTTCCCAGTGCAGGTACGCCGGAGCCCGTGACCCTGGCGGATGCTGAACGCGACCATATCCTGAAGGCGCTGCACGAGACCAATTGGGTGGTAGGCGGACCGGCCGGGGCGGCCGCGCGACTGGGAATGAAACGCACCACCCTGGTCCACCGTATGGCCCGTTGCGGCATTTCGCGCACCATGAGCGCCGCCGCGGGTGCCGAAAGGTTGGCAGCCAGCTGTTAATCTTCGATAACGGCGGCAAGCCGTAATTCCGTCGAAAACACCGTCACTTTAGCCGATGTAAGAGAGGTGAGGACCTAACTCTTGCCGGCCACCATCAGCATTCCGCCACCAGAACAAGATGCCCAGCGCGCCGCGCGGCTGGCTCGCACGGTGATCTGCCTGTCCAAGCTGCCGCCGTTTCATCCCGCGGCGTTGAAACTGCTGAATATCGCCAGCGACACCGGCACCGCCATGGACGATTTCGAGAAGATTTTCAGGAGCGATCCGGCGCTCACCGCCGATCTGCTCCTGGTGGCCAACTCCCCGCTGTTCGGCACACGAGCCAGGATCGCCTCCATCCGCCACTCCCTCACGCACCTGGGGCTCGACCGCGTACGCTCTCTGGCCAATACTATCGCCCTCAGTTTCTTCGTACGCAACCAGCCGCGGACCGCGTTTGTGCGCCACATTTGGGCGCACAGCGTGGCCACCGCCACAGTCACGGAAGTGCTGGGCCGCATCTATCGCATCACCGACCTGTACACCGCCGGGCTGGTGCACGATCTCGGCCGCCTGGGGCTGCTACTGACCATGGGGCAAGAGTATGAAGAGTGGGTCACGGAGATGGTGCCGAACATGGAGGAATCCATGCAGATGGAGGCGGATCGTTTCGGCTTGAACCACTGCGAGGCCGGAAAGACGGTGGGGGAGAAATGGGGATTTCCCGCCATGTTGCAGGACTGCATGATCGCCCATCACAAGCCGCAGACGGGGTCGCCCGGAAATCCCGTTTCCCTGGTGCAGGTGGCTTGCCGGATCGCATCGTCCATCGGATTTCCGGAAGTGTACCAGGAACCCGAGCCATATCCCGAACTCCCGGATCGCGCGCGCACCTGCGAGGAACTGGCGGTCGACCGCATCCGCGAACGAGTCGAGGCGCAAATCGAAACTATCGGCCGGTGATCGCCAGGCTTCGCCTTGATTGCTGGGCTTCCGCCGGATGCCATCCGGATGCGATCCTGCCCTACGGAAAATGGCCAAAGTCCAGCGCAAGGCTTCGCCTTCCCGCTTGCTAGCGCGGGGCTAGGAATGGCGCCTCTGTGTTTGCCAGAGCCTACCGAGCCGCGACCGCGAGGGAGCGGTCTAATAAAATTCTCCTTAGCGCCTAAATAAACCGGACCTCATGTTCGCGCGCGCCGGACTTCGCCAGGCGCACCGTGAGTTCAAATTCTCCGCCCGGGGAGCCGCAGCGCACCGCGATTGCCACCTCCGCCTTGGCGTTCCGCGTGGCGATGTTCTTGCCGTACACCACCGTCGGGATGCTCATCTTCAGTTCACCGGTAACCGCTTCCAGGAGATTCTTGAAGCTACCGATGATCATGTTGCAGATCTCGCCCACGGAATCGAGCACCTGTTCGTCCACGCTGCTCAACTCCGTCATCAGCAGACGCGACGATAGGTCGCATGCCGTGGCGGCGCTGCACACCACCGCGCCATTCCCGATGACCGCGCCGGCCAGGCCAACCAGGGCGAGCACGCCGTCAAAAGTGTTAGCCGCCTCCGCATCCGATCGCGGCAGCCGCTGCACGTCGGAACCAAGCATGGAGGTGAACACCTCCTGCGTTGCGGCGAAGAGCATATTCGCCAGCTCTTCGTTTAGGATTGGCGTCGCGGAACCCGCGAGTGTGGTCGTCATTTTGATAGTAGTGAGGCCAATTTATCTCTCAGCAGGTCGGCGCTGAACGGCTTGCGGACGTACGACGTGGCGCCCAGACCGACAGCTTCCTGTACTTTCGCCTGGCCGCCCTCGGTGGTGATCATGACCACCGGAACAGTGCTCCACTTGGGGGAACTACGCAGCGCCCGCAAGAGTTCCAGGCCATCCATGTTCGGCATGTTGATGTCTGTTAGAACCAGCGAAATCTCATGGCCCTCCATCAGCTTCAACGCTTCCCGGCCATCCCCGGCTTCCAGTACCTGGCCTAAAGAAAGGCCCGTCTGACTAAGGACCCTCAGTAATATCTTTCGAATTGCTGTCGAATCGTCGACGATCAGCAGATTGGGCGGTTCCGTCATTATCTTTCCTCTATCCTCGTTCTCCCCCGCGGCCTGTTTTCCGCCAGGAGCCTACACCACGTACTGATCTCCGCCGCCCGACTTGAGACTGAGCAGTCCTTCGGTCTCCAGTTGCCGGGCGATAGCGATGATTCCCTGTTGCGCATCCTGAACGTCGCGGATTCGCACCGGTCCGAGCGCCTGCATGTCCTCGAAGAGCATTTCCGCCGCGCGTGAAGACATCACCGACGTGAACCCAAATATGTACTGGAACTCGGGGCGCCGGATT
>CAZARO010000002.1:9597-22395 GCA_964487165.1 uncultured Solibacteraceae bacterium
CCGGCGGCGAACAGCGTGCGCATTTGCGCCGTGCTGCCTTTCAACGCCAGCACCAGCATCTTGCGGTCGAGCTTGCCGGACAGTACCTTGATCGCCGGCACGTCCACATGCAGCAAATCGTCAAATACGAACATCAGGTTCCGGATCGCCTGTCCCAAGGTGGGGTCCGCGTCCGAGATTTCACCTAAGATTCCGTCGCTGGTAGTGCCATCCACCCGATTCAATACCTCCGCCACCGCGCGCACGCCGCCGTAAGACTCCAGGCTGGCCTCACCCAGCGTCCTCAGCTTGGCGCCGAGCGTCTTGGCGATCTTGTTGACGATATCCGGAGAGATCTGGTCCAACGCCGCCATGCGGCGCACAACGTCCGCTCTTACCTTGTCGGGAAGGGCTGCCAGCAGCTTGGCGGCATGCGCTGGACCCACGTGCGACAACACCAGCGCAATAGTCTGCGGATGCTCGCGCTGGACAACTTTGGCCAGGTGTTGCGGGTCGGCCTTCTGCAGCGAGTCGATGCTCGCCGTTTCCGTCCCCAGCGATTTCAGAACCCGGTCCGCCATTCGCTTTCCGGTTTCCGGCCCGAAGGCCGACACCAGAACCGACGTCGCATAACTGATGCCCCCGGGAGCGAAGAGGCGGGCCTGTTCCATGGTGTATTCGAAGTGCTTGAACACCGCGATCCGCTCTTCATCGGTGACGTTTTTGAGGCAGCTGATTTCTCGCGTCACCTCGTGAACCTGGTCTTCCGAAAGGTGGCGAATCACCGCCGCGCAGTTCTCATCGCCAATGCTGGTCAGCAATATGGCAGCCAGCCGTGGACCTTTAGGCAGCGGCGTGTCAGGCGCATTTGGCGCCGTTTCTGCGCCCGGCGCCCTCACCGGAGGGGCCGCGACCGGTGCCGTCATTGTAGCCATGCAGTTCGACCTATAAGCAAGTTACTCGCCACTAGCCCATTGCGCCATCGCAGGGAAACAACCGCGTTGCGGTCATCTGTTCCCTGGTTTCGGGGTCAAAACCATGACGTGTCAAGCATTTGACGTACATGGCCGGCGAGAAACGGCAAGTTTCAGACCGTGACTGGGATATATCCCGTGGCACTCAAAGTGCATTCCAACCGTCGGCAAATCGAAATGGAACTTCCTCGTCCCCGCCCGATCGAGCGAATCGACGCCTGGTCGGACATCCCTGTCACCATCGAGGCCCGCCTCGACGAGCGCCTGCTGGATGTCCGCACGATTCTGGCCATGCGGCCCGATACCGTGACGCCATTGAACCGTCCGGCCGGCGAAACCCTCGCCGTCTTTGTCGGCAACGTGTTTCTCGCCTCCGCGGAGGTCATCGTCATCGAGGAACATCTGGCCCTCCGCATCACCGAATTCGAAAGGCTCGAATCCTGATGGCAAACAGCGAGAGCAAACCGAAATCATCAGACCGCAAGGCCATCGCCGCGGAGGCAATGGAGTATTGGACGCAAGCCTTCGTCGAAGTTCTCGAGTCCATGATCCAGCATCGATCCCAGATTGTGTCGCACGAGTCGCCCTCCGGCGCCTTGCCGGATGGTGTGGCATGGTGGGGACAGGGATTGAGCCTGCTGGAGGAGCCCTGCTTTTGGATCGGTGCTCCGGCCGACTCCTGGACCGCCCTTGGGCGCCTGGCCCTCTCCGCTCTCGGCGTCGAAGACGCCAGCGATCCCGACATCCTGGCCACCTGCCGCGACGTGATGGCGCAAACCAGCGCCGTTGTCGCAACCCAGCTCACGCGCAAATTCGGGGAGGAAGTCACTGGCCGGGACTCCGTTCCTGCCGGCCCGCCCGATCCCGCTGGAGCGCTGCTATTCGGCTGGTCGCTCGATGCCGGACAAACCACCATCGAGGGGTCCGCGGTCTGGCCGGCGGCTTTCCTGGATCGCTGCGTGAGCCTGGCAGCGGAGCAGGAACCGTCCCCAGCCGGCACTCCGGAACCGCCTCCGGCCTCCCATGAAGCGGCCACTCCGCTCGACGACCACGCCCTGGACTCTCTCCCGAAAGTCGACCTTCGGGTAAAGTTCGTCCTGGGGCGAGCCACCATGGTCTTGAAAGACGTCTTCAAACTGAATATCGGTTCGGTGATCGAGTTGGACCGCAATGTTGTCGAGCCGGCTGACGTGGTCATCGGGGGCCGGGTATTCGCCCGCGGCCAGGTGGTCGTTATCAATGGCAGCTACGGGCTCAAGATTTTGCCGCCCAAACACGGGGCACGGGACGCGGGAGCCGCGCGCGAGTGAAACACCAACTTAGCCAGCAGGAAATCGACAGCGTTTTCGATGCCGCCACCGGCGCTCACCCTCCGGCCGGCGTCGGTGCCGTGCCTTTCGATTTCCGCCGGCTGGACCGCATCCCCAAATCGCAGGTAAGTGCCATTCACTTCCTGTACGAAGCTTTCGTCAAGAGCCTGAGCACCAGTTTATCGGTGTATCTTCGTACTTCCGTTGCCGGCAGCCTCATTAGTGTGGAACAACTGCCTTATTCGGACTTCGCGGATGCTTTACCCGCGCCAACTTGTCTTGTCTATGCCACCATGGATCCCTACCAGGGCCACGCGCTCATCGAAGTAAGTCCGACCTTGATAGCGCCGGTTCTGGACTTAGTATTAGGCGGCAGCGGCCAGATCAAGATGGAACTGGATCGCGGGATTACAGAGGTGGAGAAGCTCTTACTGGAAGGATTCTTCCACCTGGTGACTCAGGATTTGCGCGAAATCTGGAAGCCGGTGGCCGAAATCGCGTTCGGTCCCGGTATCATCGAGACCAGTCCGCAGCTCTCCGGCAGATTCGTCGCCAATGAGGCCGTAGTCGCGGTTGCCATGGAGTTCCGCATCGGCGAGAGCGTGGGGATGGTGAATATGGCGATTCCCTCCATCACCCTGAAGACAATGGGCCAGCGGTTCGATCAGCAATGGGCCAACCAGCGTCCCGAGAATGCCGCCATCACGCTCGCGATCAAGCAGAAGCTGGGGCGGCATCTGCAGGTTACGGTGGACTGCGAGTATTCGGGCGCCACTCTGAAGCTGAAAGATTTTCTCGATCTCACTCCCGGCGACGTCTTTACCCTGGGGCCGGCGTTCCGTGAAAAGGTCGAAGTACTGGTCAACGGAACCGCCAAGTTTCGAGGTTCCTTGGCTAGCTCCCCGGCGCACACGCTTACTGTCATAGTCGATTAACTACTAATATCCAAAGATAACCAGGAACCCCGATGTTAGATTTGTGTATCATGAGTTAGTCGCACGTCATTTGAGGGGAAACACAATGATACTGGCTACCCGGGAAGACGATAGAGTCGTCCTTCGGCCGGCCAATGAGGCTATCGTCACCGGATCCTTACCTGCCCTGCGGTCCAAACTACAGGAGATCGTGGAGGAAGGCGTGCGCGAACTGGTGCTCGACCTGAGTGAGGTTCCCATGGTCGACGCCGGCGGAATCGGTCTGCTGCTCGCCACCCATAATTCGCTGTTCGAGGCCGGAGGGAGCCTGACGGTGATCCACGCGTCGCCGGAAATCTTTGAGTTGTTCGAGACCTTGCGATTGAGCCGGTATTTCCGCATCTCCGAAAACTGAAGGACGAGATGAGCGAACTGGGCCTCGACGACGAACTGCTGCTGGAGTACCTGGCGGAATCGCGCGAGCACCTCACCACCATCGAGGCCGACCTGCTGGCCATGGAGCAGCACGGCGCCGGCATCGATGAGCAACTGGTAAATCGCGTCTTCCGCGCGGCGCATTCCATCAAGGGCGGCGCCGCCTTCTTCGGCCTGGCCAAAATCCGCGAACTGGCGCACCGGACCGAGAGTGCCCTCGATCTGGTCCGCGCCCGCCAGCTGGTTCCCGACTCCGGTGTGGTCGGCACCCTGTTGCTCGCCTTCGACAAACTCCGCGAACTCATCGGCAGCCCCGCCGACAGCAACCAGGCAGATATCGGCGAATTCCTGGTAGCGCTGACTTCCCTCGCGCAAAGCCCGCGTATTCCAGTCTCTACCTTCGACCTCAGCCAGTTCCGCAAAGAGGGGAAGAGCGTCTACCTGATCCAATACGACCTGATCCACGACATCGAGCGGCAGCATAAAACTCCTTTGGAAGTCTTCCGCAAGCTGAAGAAGTGCGGCACCATCGTGGAAGCTCTTTTCGACTTGTCATCCGCGGGGACCCTGCGTGACAGGCCCTCCGGCAAGCTGACGCTGGAGGTGCTCTACGCTACCCTGATCGAGCCCGACATGCTGGATGGCCTGGTGGATGTGCCCCCGCAGCGTGTGCGCCTGGTCGGCGAAAACGGCGCCCTCCGGACCCTGGCCGACCCGGTAACCGTGCCGGCGCCCCCGGCATCCGCGGCAACCGCTCCGGCCGAAGAGGACCTCAGAGCGTGCGCCATCCCGCCGGCTGTCGCCGCCGAGACCACCGTTCGGCTGAATCTGAGCTTGCTCGATTCGCTCATGTCGCTCGCCGGCGAGCTGGTACTGAGCCGCAACCAACTGAACGACTCGCTCGCTCGCCAGGACGACCGCGGCATCCGCTCCGGCGCCCAACGGGTCAGTCTGGTGACCTCCGAACTGCAGGAGGTTGTGACCATGACCCGCATGCGGCCGGTGGGCAGCGTGTTCAGCAAGTTTCCCCGCCTGGTACGCGACCTGGCGCGGGAGCTGGACAAGAATGCGCAGCTCAAAATCGAGGGCGCCGAAGTCGAGATCGACAAGACAATCCTGGAGGGCCTGAGCGACCCCCTCACCCACATGGTGCGCAATTCCGTGGATCACGGCATCGAGCGGCCGGCCGACCGGGCCGCTGCCGGCAAGCCCGCGGTGGGAACCGTGGTGCTGAGAGCTTCGCACCAGGCCGGCCAGGTGGTGATCGAGATCTCGGACGATGGCAAGGGTCTGGCGGTCGAGAAGATCGTTGCCACGTGCATCGCCAAGGGCCTGGTCACGCGCGAACAGGCCCACAATATGTCCGACCGCGAAAAATCGGCGCTCATTTTCCTGCCGGGCGTTTCCACGGTGGCGCGCGCCAACGACGTATCGGGGCGCGGCGTCGGCATGGACGTGGTCAAGACCAACCTGGACCGCCTCGGAGGCAAGATCGAAATCGATTCCGTGGCCGGCCGCGGCTCCTGTTTCCGCATCAAGCTTCCGCTCACCCTGGCCATTATTCCGTCCCTCCTCATATCGGACGGCGGCGAGCGTTTTGCCATTCCGCAGATGAACGTGGCGGAGTTAATCCGCATTCCCGCGGCGCAAGTGGCGCAGCGCGTGGCGCGCGTGGGCGATCGCGAAGTTCTCCAGGTGCGCGACCGGCTCCTGCCCCTGCTCTATCTCGCCGACGCCCTCGGAGTGCCGCGCCGCGAGGCTTCCGCCAAGGCGCTGAACATCGCCCTGGTGGACGCCGGCGCCTTCGAATATGGGCTGGTGGTGGAGAAACTGCACGACACCGTGGAGATCGTGGTTAAGCCGCTCGGCCGCCACTTGAAAAATCTGCTGGACTACGCCGGCGCCACCATCCTGGGCGACGGACACGTCGCTTTGATCCTGGACATTGCGGGACTTGCCGCGCGCGCCAACCTGACGGCCGGCCGGGCGGAATCGCGGTCCCGTCCGGGCGCCGGGGAGGAAGCGAAGCCGGGCGAACTGCACGCCCTCCTGCTCTTTCACAATGCCCCCGGAGAGAGTTGCGCCGTGCCCATCGAGCAGGTATCGCGCATCGAGCACGTGCTGCCCGCGCAGGTGGAACACCTCGGGGGACGCCGCACTATGCAGTACTGCGGTGCCAGCCTGCCGCTGGTGAGCCTGCACGACACCGCGGCGGTGGGCGAACTTACAGGCGGCCAGCGCTGGGTGGTGATCATCTTCGAAAAGCTCGGCCGTCCCTTCGGGCTGCTGGCCGCCGAGCCGCTGGATATGGCGGAAGCGGTGCTGAATATCGACACCGCTACCTTACGCCAGCGCGGCGTCGCGGGCTCGGCGGTGTTCAAGGGCCGCACCGTGCTGCTGGTGGATATTTTCGAGCTGGCCGGCGCTGCCCACCCCGCGGCGGAGGAAGCCGCGGCATCGGCGGCGTTTGAAGATTTTCGCGAGAACGCACCCACCGTGCTGGTCGCCGACGATTCGGAGTTCTTCCGTGCCCAGGTACAGCGCCTGGTGGAATCGCTCGGCTGCCATGTGCTGGCGGCGGAAGACGGCCAGGCGGCGTGGGAGATTCTGGACCGAAATCCGGGCGCAGTGGACCTGGTGGCCACCGACGTCGATATGCCGCGCCTCGATGGGTTGGGCTTGACCCGGAAGATTCGCGCCGATCTCCGTTTCGGCGGTCTGCCGGTGATCGCCTTGTCCTCGCTGGCCGGCGATGAGGAGATCGCCCGCGGCATGGCCGCCGGGGTGGACGAGTATCAAGTCAAATTAAACAAGGATGAATTGCTGGCGAGCATTCGCAGGGCAGTCCGAAAATATCCGGCGGCCCAGACCTCGCCGCAGTCGCGAAGAGAAAAGTGGTCGCTATGAACGGAATCGCAAATATCCCAATCGGAAAAAAGTTGACCTTGGCGTTCGGCGGCGCGATGTTACTGATGGGCTGCGTCGCGGGGCTGGGCATCTGGTCGTTGAACTCCGTCGATAAGGCCGTCACCCAGGCGCAATTCGAGACGGAAAACCTGTTGTTGGCCAAGCAATTCACCAACGACACAGCGCGCGTCCTGTTGTACACCGGAACATCGGTGGTTCGCGGCAAGCCTTCGGAGGAAGACGAAGAACATCTCGTCCGGCTGCGCGCCTCCTACACCGCGCTGCTCGATCAACTCCAGTCGCGCGTGAAAGCGTCCGAAGGACGCCGCCTGCTCGACCGGTGGATAGAGCAGGGGGTCGCCACCAAAGCGGCGAACGTGCGCGTCACCGACCTGTCGAAGGCCGGTAAGCACGCCGAAGCCGCCCAGGTCTTCCTCGAGGAAAGCCTGCGCGCCTATGACACCCGCGACGCCACCATCCAGGAGTTCCTCCGCTGGCAGGAGGGCCAGGTGGCCGAGAGCAACCAGGAGCGTGGTAGCCTGATTTCGCGTTTTACCACCGTCGTGGTGCTGGTTACCATCATGGTGCTGGTGGGATGCACGCTGATGGGAGTGGTGATGACGCGCAGTATCGCCAAACCGCTCACCGCGACCGTCTCGCAATTGAATGACGTGGCCCGCGGCGATGTCTCCCACGATGTGCCGCGCGAGTATCTGGAGCGCGGCGACGAAATCGGCACGCTTTCGAAGGCGCTGCAAACTATGTCCGCCAGCTTGCGTGAGGTAATCGCGGACATCAGCGGCGGAGTGCAGGTCATGTCGTCTTCCTCGGCCGAATTGTCGGCCAACTCCCTGCAGATGTCGGATGGATCGCGCGAGGCATCCGGCAAGGCCCACGCCGTGGCCGCGGCAGCCGAGGAGATGACCGCCAATGCCCTCTCGGTGGCGGCGGGGATGGAACAGACTACCGCCAACCTGGCCAGCGTCGCGACTGCCACCGAGCAGATGACCGCGACCATCGGTGAGATCGCCAGCAATTCCGAGCGCGCCCGCCGCATCACCGAAGAAGCCACCCGCCAGGCGGCCCGCATCAGCGAACAGATGAACCAGTTGGGTGTGGCGGCGCAGCAAATCGGCAAGGTCACCGAGACCATCACCGAGATCTCCTGGCAAACGAATCTTCTGGCGCTCAACGCTACCATCGAAGCCGCCCGCGCCGGTTCGGCCGGACGGGGATTCGCCGTGGTGGCCAACGAGATCAAGGAACTGGCGCAGCAGACCGCCGCCGCCACCGAAGACATCAAGACACGCATCGCCGGGGTGCAATCTTCCACCAGCGGCGGCATCGCCGAGATCGGCAAGGTGACCCTGGTGATCCACGAGGTCAGCGATATCGTAGCCTCCATCGCCGCGGCCATTGAGGAACAGGCCACGGTCACCAGGAACATCGCGCGCAATGTGGCGGAAGCTTCCACCGGCGTGCGCGATGCCAACCACCGGGTGTCCGAGACTTCCAAAGCTACCGCCAGAATCGCCAAGGAGATCGGCGGCGTGGACCGGGCGGCCGGCCAGATGGCCGATGGCAGCGAGCAGGTGAAAACCAGCGCCACGGACTTGTCCCGCCTGGCCGGACAACTCAAAACTACGGTGCAGCGCTTCAAGGTATCGGTTGCGCGAGTATGACCCTGACCGAGACCACCGACGGCGCCCGCCGCACGATCCTGCTCGCCACCTTTTTCGTGCGCGACACGCTGTGTGCCTTGGACGCCGCGGAGGTCCAGGAGGTAATCCGGTTCGGACCGGTGACGCCGGTCCCCCACGGCCCGGAAGAAGTGGTGGGCATCGTCAACCTGCGAGGCAAGATCGTCACCTTGATCGATCTCGGGCTGCGCCTGGGATTCTCGAGGAGCCGGCCGGGGCGCGACACCCGCACCTTCATCATCGAAGATCGCAATGAGTTCATCGGTCTGCTGGTGGACCGCGTGGATGAAGTAGTGGAGGTGGAGCGCGACCATTGGCAACCGCTGCCGGCCAATGTCAAGCCGGAGCAGGCCCGCCTCTTCAAGGGGATATGCCGCTCCCGCGGACGCGTAATCACTCTCATTGACGCAGACCTCGTGCTGGCGGAAGGAGCGCAGTGATGTGCCCTCGGATTGCCCACCATGCTGATGGAGTTGCAAAATCAGAAGGACCGCTTGCTGGCGCGCGCGGCTCGGAATGGCGTCTCTGTGTTCGCCAAAGCCTCCCGAGCCGCGACCGCGAGGGAGCGGTCGATCAGCCGAATTCGGAATGGCGCCTCTGTGTTCGCCGGACCCTACCGAGCCGCGACCGCGAGGGAGCGGTCGATCAGCCGAATTCGGAACGGCGCCTCTGTGTTTGCCAGACCCTACCGAGCCGCGACCGCGAGGGAGCGGTCAATCAGCCGAATTCGGAATGGCGCCTCCGTGTTTGCCAGACCCTACCGAGCCGCGACCGTGAGGGAGCGGTCGATCAGCCGAATTCGGAACGGCGCCTCTGTGATTGCCAGAGCCTACCGAGCCGCGACCGCGAGGGAGCAGTCGATATTGAAGTCCGCTTGCCGAGGTTTCTCATACTTTCGAGAGGCAGGGCTCAAGCCCTGCGCAGACTGAAGAGGGAGTTGCAAAACTCGAAGAACCGCTTGCTGGCGCGCGCGGCTCGGAATAGCGCCTCTATGTTTGCCAGAGCCTACCGAGCCGCGACCGCGAGGGAGCGGTGGATCGGCCGAATATTGCAACTCCCTCTGAAGTCTGCCCCACAGCGCAAAATGAACACAAACCCGTGAATATCCGAGTCCTGGTAGTAGACGATAGTGTGGTGTTCCGGCGCATCGTTTCCGATGCCCTGGCCGGAGTGCCGGGCGTGGAAGTGGTCGGCACCGCGTCCAACGGCAGGCTTGCGCTGGCACGCATGGCGGTGCTGCAGCCGGACCTGGTGACCCTGGACATTGAGATGCCGGAAATGGGCGGCATTCAGGTGTTGGAAGCGATGGCCGCCGCCGGCTCGCATGCCGGCGCCATCGTCCTCAGCTCTCTTACGCTGCGCGGCGGCGAGACTACCGTGCGGGCCCTCGAACTGGGCGCCTTCGATTTCCTGACCAAGCCCGAAAACAGCGACGGCGAGGCCAATTTGAACCACCTGCGGCTCCGCCTGCTGCCCATGATCCGGGCCTTCGAACGCCGCCGCGAAATCCGCGAAATCTTACGCGGCGAAACCCATCCCGCACCGGCGAGACCGTTCCCCCCTCCGCCGGAACGGCCGCGCCGCACCGGCCCTCCGCTGGTGCTCATCGGCGTGTCCACGGGAGGGCCCGGCGCACTGGCCCGCTTGGTGCCCGCGCTGCCCGGCGATCTGGGCGCGCCGGTATTCATCGTCCAGCATATGCCGGCGATGTTCACCCAGCCGCTGGCCGTCAGCCTGGATGCCAAGAGCGCAATCCGCGTCAAAGAAGCTGAGGATGGCGAACTGGCGCGCGCCAACGTGGCCTATCTGGCGCCCGGCGGACGGCAGATGAAATTGGCCGCCGGACCGAAGGGAGAAATTCTCCTGCGCATTACCGACGACCCTCCCGAGAATGGCTGCCGGCCCGCGGTGGACTACCTTTTCCGCTCCGCCGCTTTGCATTTTCCCGGCAGATCCGTGGCCGTCATTCTTACCGGCATGGGCTCCGATGGCAGCGACGGCCTGCGCCTGCTCAAGCGCGGCGGCTGCTTCTCCATCGCGCAGGACGAAGCCAGCTGCGTAGTCTTCGGCATGCCAAAAGAAGCTATTGAGGCGGGGGTGGTCGATACCGTGGCCCCGCTCGAAATGATCGGGGCCGCCATCGTGCGATCGGTACGGGAGGCGCGGGCGTGATTCGGCTCCAGCCGGAAGAGCACAAGAGCCTGGTCGAGTATGTGTACTCGCTCTGCGCCATCAAGCTGGACGATTCCAAGCAATACCTCATCGAAGGCCGCTTGGCCAGCCTGCTGGAAGAGACCGGCTGCTCCAGTTACGGCGCGCTGCTCCTGCTCGCCAAGTCCGATACCACCGGGGCGCTCGACCGCAGCATTGTCGACGCTATTACGACTAATGAGACTTCGTTCTTTCGCGATACTTCGCCGTTCGATCTGCTGCGCTACAAAATCATTCCGGAGCTCATCGACCGCCGCGCGCGAGCCGGCGCGGTGCGCATCCATATCTGGAGCGCCGGCTGCGCTACCGGCCAGGAACTCTATAGCATCGCCATCCTGCTCAAGGAACTGCTCGGCGTCCCCGATCGTTACGGCGTCCGCCTTCTGGGCACCGACATATCCGACGCCGCCGTCGCGCGCGCCAGCCGCGGGCTATTCAGTCCGGTGGAGATTTCGCGCGGGCTCACGGATGCCCAGCGCGATAAGTACTTCGCTCCCGCCCCCGGCGGATGGCAGATTCGCGACGAGATCCGCGGCATGGCCCATTTCCGGAAGCTGAATCTGATGGCGGACTTCTCCGCGCTGGGCCGGTTCGACATTATCTTTTGCCGAAACGTGGCCATCTATTTCACCGACCGCGATCGCATTTCGTTATTCGCCCGGATGGAACGGGCGCTCGTCCCGGATGGCTATCTGGTGATCGGCGCTATGGAGTCGCTAAATGAAAGCAGTCCGCAGTTTGAATCCCGGCACCATCTGCGCTCCGTCTTCTATCGCTTGAAACAGGGATGGGCGTAATCATTCAATCAGCGTGAGCTTGCGCAGCACTTCCACCAGCTTTTCCTTGCGCACAGGCTTGGCGATAAAGTGATCGCACTGTCCGCGAACAGCTTCCAGGACGGTGTCGTAATCGTCCAGGGCCGTCGTCATCACGATCTTCGCGCGTTTGAACGTATCGATTCCTTTGGCCGACTCCAGTGCCCGGATTTGCTTGAGGGTCTGCTGTCCGTCCATCTCGGGCATCATGATGTCCAGGCAGATTAAGTCAAACGGCTCGTCCGTTTCCAGTGCGGCGCGCACAGCTTCGACAGCGTGCTTACCGTTGCGGGCGACCTGTGTCGAACCATACCCTTGCAGAAGCTTGTGGAGTAACACGCCGCTGATGTAATCATCCTCAGCAATTAGGGACTTCAATGTTTTGTCTCACTGGCATCGCAGAAATGGATTCTAGCAGATTCGGACCGGCAAGTGGGGCAGGCTGGCAGCCGGCAGCCGATTGTTAATCGGCGCCTTACGCAGGTGTCATAATCAAGGAGCTACCATGTGCCATCGTCTCTTGATTCTGGCCGGCCTCGCCGCCGGTGTCTTGTGCGCGCAGAGCCCTACTTTGCCTCTATGGCCCCACGGGGCGCCTGGCAATCCGGCGACCCCTGCCGCGCCCGAAGTGGATACCTCCACCGCCAAAGATGGGCTGGTCGCGGGTAAGCCGGTCGTCCGACTCGGCAACGTCTCCAACCCCACGCTCACGCTCTACACTGCGCGGAATGGCAACGGCGCCGCGGTCGTCGTCTTCCCGGGAGGTGGCTATCACATCCTGGCCATGGACCTGGAAGGCACCGAAGTGTGCGAGTGGCTCAATGCGGCCGGCGTCGCGTGTATCCTGGTGAAGTATCGCGTGCCCGATTCCGGGCCTTATCCGAAGTCCTCCGCCGCGTTACAGGACGCGCAACGGGCCGTCGGCATGGTGCGCGCTCATGCCGGCGAATGGCACCTGGATCCGCACCGCATCGGCGTGCTGGGGTTCTCTGCCGGCGGGCACCTGGTAGCGGCCCTCAGTACGCACTTCGATCGGCGCATCTACGAACCCGCCGATGCCGCCGACAGTCTCAGTTGCCGTCCTGACTTCTCCGTGCTGGTCTATCCGGCCTATCTTAGCAGCGCGGACAAAAACACCGTTCTTACTCCCGACATTCCTGTGACCGACCAGACTCCGCCAGCCTTCATCGTGCAAGCAGAGAACGATCCCGTTCACGTGGAAAATGCCGTGGCCTATTTCCTGGCTCTCAAGAGCGCCAAGGTTCCGGCGGAGTTACACCTCTATGCCGAAGGTGGCCACGGGTACGGCCTGCGCCGCACGGAACTGCCGGTGACGTCGTGGCCCAAGGGCGTGGAAGCGTGGCTGCAAACGCTTCATATGGTGTCCGTCACAACCGCATCGCAGCCTTCGGCGAAGTGATCGGACCGTCGAAACTCGCGCGGCGCGCAGCCGAACCGATGGCTGAACAGCGTGGCAAAATATTGCGCCGTGGAGAAACCGCACTGCAACGATACCTCCGTGATACTGCGGTCCTGACTATCGCGCAACAGAC
>CAZARO010000003.1:0-19023 GCA_964487165.1 uncultured Solibacteraceae bacterium
GTGACCAGGGTCTTCTCGGCCGATGACATGGCCTCTTCCAGGGACTCGAACTGCCCCTGCAGATTCCGGCTACCCTGCTCGCGATCCGCCACATCGTTCGAGATCAGCGCCTGGCGCACTTCGCGGCCGATGGTGGGGATGAGCGCCTTGGCTTGCTGGACGGACGCCAGACCAAGCATGTGTCTCTCATAGAGAGCGCTCAGCATGTTGTTCAGCGTGTTGGAGGCGGCGACCCCCTCATAGCCGACTACACCCAGCAGCGCCGCCAACAGGCCGAACGCCAGCATGAGTTTGGTGGAAGTCTTCGTGTTTTTGTACCAATTCATAAGTTCCTCAATCCTGGAGCGCCGGCAGCGCCGCGGTCTCCACGAGCGAATCGCCGTTGAGCAGGGTGGCGATATCCAAAAGCACCACCAGGTGCTCGCCGACATGCACCATCCCGGAGATGAAATGCGAATCTCCGCCGCTCTCGAGATCGGGCGCGGGGCGGATGTCTGCGCGGGAGATGTCCAGGACGTCGGATACCGCGTCCACAACCAGCCCGATGATGCGGACGCCGACGGTGACCACGATAATGACGGTGAATTTATCGTAAGCGCGCGTCTCCAGATGGAATTTGGCGCGCAGATCCACTACCGGAATCACCGTACCGCGCAAATTCATGACTCCGCGAATGTGCGCCGGAGTGTTGGGAATCGGCGTGATGCCCGAATATCCCTTGATCTCCTGGACCCGGAGAATGTCGATGCCGTACTGCTCTTCGCCCAGCGCGAAAGAGAGGTACTGCTGGATTTGCGTGGTATAAGAAATCTGCGATGGGGCTGTATCGATGGCTGGCATGAAAATGCTCCGATGATGGTTCCTAAAACTCCGCGAACGAATCTTCCTGCTCGCGCGCGGTGGCGCGGGCCAGTTGCTTCAGTCCGGATGGCGGCGCGTTCTTCCGGCGGCTCGCCCTGGCGAGCGCGGCCGCCGTCGGCGCGGAGTGGGTGGCGCCCAGTTGGAATTGCGCCGTGAGCGCCTGCAGTTGCTCGGCAGTGGAAGAAAGCTCTTCGGCGGTGGAAGAGAGCTCTTCGGTTTGCGCCGAATTGTTCTGCGTAACCTGGTCCATCTGCGCCATAGCCTTGGAAACCTGCTCGATTGCGGTGGCCTGCTCTTGCGAGGCGGCGGCGATTTCGGCCACGATGTCGGTGACGCGCTTCACCGAGGTGACAATCTCGGTGAGCGTGTGGCCCGAGCGGTTGACCAGATCCGACCCGGACTCCACCTTGCGGACGGAATCCTGTATGAGACCCTTGATCTCCTTGGCGGCAGTGGCGCTGCGTTGTGCCAGACTACGCACTTCCGAGGCCACCACCGCGAATCCCCGGCCCTGTTCGCCGGCGCGGGCAGCCTCCACGGCCGCGTTCAGCGCCAGAAGGTTGGTTTGAAAGGCGATCTCGTCGATGGTGGTGATGATGTCGGCAATCCGCTTGGAGGAAGAGTTGATTTCTCCCATGGCCACTACGGCTTCGTGTACCACCGCCCCGCCCTTTTCGGCGGCCTCGCGCGAGGTGGCCGCCAGTTGGCGGGCCTGCTGCGCGTTTTCGGCGTTTTGTTTCACCGTGGCGGAGATCTGCACCAGGGAAGAAGAAGTCTCTTCCTGGCTGGACGCCTGCTCCTGGGCACCGCTGGCCAGTTGCTCCGAGGCGGAGGAGAGTTGCTGCGACGTGGCGGAAACCTGGAGCGTCGATTGCTGCACTTCCGTGAGCGCGGCGCCCAGTTTGTCGACGGCGGCATTCACGGCCGTCTTGATGGCCGAGAAATCGCCTTGGCATTCACCCTGCATGCGGACCGTGAGATCGCGTTCGGCCACCCGGCTCAACACCGCCGCAGCCTCCTTCACCGGCGCCGAAAAACCGGCGATCATTTTTCGGAAGGCCTCCGCCAATTGGCCGGTTTCATCGGCCGAGCAGTAGTCCACGTGCTGATCGAGGTGTCCCTCGGCCAACTGGCCTGCCACTTCCACCATCTGCCGCAGGGGTTTGGCTAGCAGACTCGTCAGAAACCAGCCAAAGCCCACAGCCACCGTTACCGCAACCCCCAGAAATACCAGCAGTGTTGTACGGATGGAGGCATAGACCGCGGCGCTCTCGTCAATGGCCTTCTTTCCCAGCTTGTCTTTAAGTCCGGCGAGGGTCTTACAGCTGTTCAGCAGCCCTTCGCCTACCGGCTTGGCCTTGAGCATCAGTTCCAGGGCGGCCTTGTCCTGCCGGTTAATAGCCAATCGGGCTACCTCAGCCGCCATCGGCTTATACTCGGATTCCTCCCGCCGGATCTTGGACAACACCTCCCTGCCTTCCTCGCTCACCAGAGTCTTCTCGATGGCCGCGATATGGTCTTCCAGGTCGGCAAAATACCCCTCCAGGTTGCGGGCACACAACTCCCGCCCCTGGGTATCGGGGGCGATCAGCGCCTGGCGTGCGTCGCGCCCGATGGTGGGAATCAGCACCTCCATCTGATAGATCGCGGCCGCCCCTACCATGTGTTGGGCGTACAAATTGTCAATGGTGCCGCTCAGCGTGCGGGCGGCAGCCAGCCCCTGGTATCCCACAACGGCCATTAAGGCGGCCATCAGGGCAAATGCGATCATGAGCTTGGTAACGGTTCTGCGATTGCGATACCAGTGCATTTCAATCTCCTCTTAACAAGAACTTCTGGCCATCTCCGCGATGGCGGCAACATCCAGAATGAGGGCGGGTTGGCCATCGCCCAAGATAGTGGCGCCGGCGGCGCCTTCGACCTTCCGGAAGTTGGTTTCCAGACTTTTGATCACCACCTGTTGCTGGCCGAGCAGTTCGTCCACCAGCAGCGCCAGGCGCTGGCCGCGATTCTCCACAATCACCGCCAGCCCTGCGCCGGCCCCATTGTCTTCCTGGGCCACGTGAAACAGGCGGCCCAAACGAATCGCCGCGAGCGGCTCCCCGCGCAGCACGATTACCTCGCCGCTGCCGGCCACCTGGCGCAATTGCTCCCGCCGCGGCGCAATGGACTCAATAATGGAAACCAGCGGCAGTACGAAACGCTGCCCGCCCACGCGCAACAACAGCCCGTCGAGAATGGCCAGCGTCAAAGGAAGCTGAATGCGAAACGTCACGCCGCGGCCCGGCTCGCTCGCGATGGCGATGGCGCCGTTCAGGCTTTCCACGCTCTTCTTCACTACGTCCATGCCGACGCCGCGGCCGGAAATATCGCTGACGTTTTCGGCGGTCGAAAACCCGGGCACGAAAATCAGGGAAAACACCCGCTCGTCGCTGGGACTTTCGCCGTCCATAACGATTCCACGCTCGCGGGCCTTGGTGAGAATGCGGCCGCGGTCGAGACCCCGTCCGTCGTCGGAAACCTCCAACACTACGCTGCCGCCCTGATGTCGGGCACGCAGGCCGATGGTTCCCGCGGGCGGTTTTCCGGCGGCCACGCGTTCCTCCGGCGCCTCTATCCCATGGTCGATGGCGTTGCGTACCAGGTGCGTCAGAGGATCGCCCATGCGTTCCACTACGCTCTTGTCCAGCTCGGTTTCTTCCCCCTCGATGCGCAGCACCGCCTGCTTGCCAGTGGTCGCCGCCAAGTCGCGGACCAGCCGCGGAAAACGGCTGAAAGCGTTTCCGACCGGCAGCATGCGAACCCCCATCAGACGCCCCTGCAGGTCCCTGGTGTAGCGTTCCACCTCGGCGAAGTTTTCCTGCAGGCGGCCCAGGTCCGGCGGCTGAAAGGCCATCAGCACCTGCGAAGCCATGGACTGGGCGATGATCAGTTCCCCGACCAGATCGATGAGCTTGTCCACTTTGACGGTCGAGACCCTGATGGTTCCGGATTCCGCCGCGGGAGCCGCATGGACGCGGGCCGCGGGCGCTTCCGGCGCTTCCGCCGCTTGGGCCGCTGCCGACGCCCGGCGTATCTCGATCTTGGCTCCGTCTTCCACGAAGGCGAAAGCGTCGCGGATTTCCGCTTCCAGCGCGTCCGACGCCAGTTCCATGCTCCACGCCAGATAGCAGCGGTCCGCCTGCAATGTGGCCAGCGGCGGCACACCCGAAAGGTCGGGTTCCACCTTCACAACCTCACCCAGCCGCGCGAGTTCGCGCAGAATCAGCACCGGGTCCATCCCCTGGCGCAGAATTTCGGGTGAAGGCACGAACCGCACCAGCCAGCGGGCCGGCTCGCTATCCTGCGAGCGGACCCGGGCGGGAGCGCCGGGCCGATACTCTCCGGCGCGCTGCGCCACCAGCAGGGACTCGGTGGCACGCTCCGTCTGCGGGGGAACCGGGGAGCCGGTGCGGGCGGCATCGATCAGGCCGCGCAGGATATCCAACGATTCGAGCAGCAGCCCTATGCGCTCCGCCGAGGGCGGCACAGCGCCCGACCGCATGCGGTCGAGCAGCCCCTCCATGGCATGGGTGAAGTGGGCCACATCTTCGAAACCGAAAGTGGCGCTGGCGCCTTTGATGGAATGAGCTCCCCGGAAAACGGCGTTCAACAGTTCGGGATCGGAATGGCTCTCCAATTGGAGCAGTCCCGATTCCATTTCGCCCAGGTGCTCTCCGGCTTCCTGAAAAAATGTCTCCCGAAAACGGCTGATATCGAATTCCATGAGGTTTTTCCCTAGGGCAACACTTTGGCAATCACTTCCAAGAGCTTCGCCGGGTGGAAGGGCTTCACGATCCAGCCGGTGGCACCGGCGGCTTTGGCTTGCTGTTTCTTTTCCAACTGGCTTTCGGTAGTGAGCATCAGCACCGGTGTGTACTTGCTGTTGGCACGGCTGCGCACCTGGCGGATGAAGGTAATCCCGTCCATCACCGGCATATTCAGGTCGGTGATGATCAGATCGGCCCGTTGACTGCCGAGTTTTTGCAGCGCATCCAGGCCGTGAATGCCTTCCAGGACGACGAATCCGGCTTCCCGCAAGGTAAATGCAACCATCTCGCGGATGGATGCGGAATCGTCCACGATCAACGCTGTGCGTGGCATATGTGTCCCCCGATCAAAAGAGTTCGACCTCCATCTCGTCCGCCTCGGCACTCGCACCCTGCTCCGCCGGAGGGGAACTGGTGTCGCCCTCCGTCCGGTGGTGTGCCTGGCGCTCCGCTTCCATGGTGTAGGAGGAATGTACGCCGGCCAGCAGGTCTGAATCGGAACTGGCGTCGACGGCGTGTGCCCACCGATTCCCGGCGAGGACGCTTTCCAGGTTCTCCAAGGCTTCCACTACGTGTTCGACGCGCTGCTTGACGCGATCCTGGAATTGCAGCCCCATCACCGCGGCGGCAATATCGCCGGCCAGCCGGGAGTTTTCCTGCGTGTTCCGCGCGAGCGAATCGCGCGTCCGCTGGTGTAACGACAAGAGCATACTCAAGGCGCCTTCGGCCTCGTCGCGGCTTTGGTCCAGCTTCTGGCGGTCTTCGGCCAGAAACGCGCGCAAATCGCCCGCCGCGGAATCCGCGCGGGTCCGCATTTCCTGGATATGGCCGGAGATGCCGGCCACCAGTTCGGTGGAAAGTTCGGCCTGCCGGGAGATCTCGTCGGCTACCACTTCGAAGCCGCTGCCTAGCTCCCCGACGTGGACGGCTTCGATTTTAGCGTTCAGCGCCACCACTTTATTAGTGAAAGCGATGCGTTGCACCTGGGCGAGGAGCGCTTCGATTCCAGTGACGGTTCGCGAGACATCTTCCATACTGGAGACCGCCATGGCGGATAGCCTGGTGGCGCGCTCCATCCGTTCCAGCAGGGAAGCTATGGTGCGCCGGGAGGTTTCGATAGAGCTCTCCACGGTGGCATCGTGACCGGAGGGCTGTCCGTCCAGCAGTGCGCTGCTGTCCGTCACAGCCTCGCGGGCACGGGCTGCGATGCCGTTGAAACTAACGCAGACGCCAACCACGGCGTCTTCCACCTGGCGGCTGACGTCCTGCAATTGGCGGTTGATTACGGGAAGGACGGCCAGGCATTCGCGGATGCGGCCGCCACGAAACAGGCCTCGGAGGAATCTCACGCCACCCTCCCCGGTTTCCCGAGGATGTCCGACAACCCGGCGGTATGAAGCCAGTTTTCCACCGCAGGGGGAATCGCGGCGCTGCCTATAAGGGATTGATTCTGTTCGCCGAGAGCAGCGCGAAGCGAAAGCAGCACCTGGGCGATGCCGGCGTCCAGTTGGGTGACGCCGCTCCAATCGACCGCGACATCCTTATGGTAGGCGCACAGCTCCAGCGCCGCCAGACGTAGCTCCTCGGCACTGGCAACGCCTAAAGCACCGCCGAGCCGCAGGATGCAATGGTCCGGCTCGACCGAGAAAGATATTCGTACCTGATCGCAGTCCATGATTTAACCCGCTATTTGAGTTATCGGCGGCTTTGGGGGGAACCTTGAGGGTCGGTACGGACAAAGTTGTTGCGGCTAGGGGGAATGCCGGGCTTAGGAGGGAGTTGCAAGATTCGGCTGATCTACCGCTCCCTCGCGGTCGCGGCTCAGTAAGAAGTCTCGTGGAATCAGCGAGGTGTTACAGAGCCGCGCGCGTCAGCAAGCGGTCTTTGGCAATCGACGGTAATTTTGCGCCAGAAAGTAGTTAGCTTAGGAGGGAATTGCCAAATTCGGCTGATCGACCGCTCCCTCGCGGTCGCGGCTCAGTAGGCTCTGGCAAACCTCGGTAGGCTCTGGCAAACACGGAGGTTTGCAACTCCTCTTAGGACCGGCGCAGGAATTTCGCCAGGGCGATGGCGACACCCGCCAGCAACGTGGGCAACAGGAGACCCGGCTCCGGCACCGGTTGAAGAACCGTGGGTTCGATGGGTATTTGGGGACTGATGGGGAAGCCAGGGCCAACCGGGGCGGGCGGAACGGGAGGCCAAATCTCGGGCGGAAACATGTTAGGAGGAACGATCGCCACCACCGGTGTCGAAGGGAACTCGGGAACGGCCGGAAGTGTGGGCGGGAGCGATGCCGGAGGCAATGACAGCACGGGAATGGGGTTCGGCTCGATCAACGGGCCGGTAGCGGGGGGGATCAGGCCAAGCGGTAGTCCATAAGCGATTGGCAGGGCAAGCACACCATCGGGAGGAGTAAATGTCCAGTAGGGAGGGGTCCCGCCGGGGAGTCCCCATCCCGGAACGGCGGATACCGGCATCGCCAGGAGGGGCGCCAACTGGTTGAAGGGAAACCCTTCTGGCGTCAATCGGTCTTCGGACCAGGTGTCGATCTCGGAGAGGGAGCTGGGGGGATGGGGCGTGTTCAAGGTTTGCGGCGCCGGCTCGGTCTCGTTGACCGGCGTTTGCGCAGTGGGCGAAATGCGGTTACCGCAGCGGGCGCGGGCATAGTGCATGCCATCGGTCAGCAGGGTTTCCCCTGGCGGCAGGGGAACCGGGCGGCTGGTCCAATAGATGGCGTCGCCCACGCGGTAGGAGAGGTAGACCGGGTCGTGGAACGTCGATCCCGCGGCGCGCACCGCCGAACGGCGAAACACCAGGTAATGCCGCGCCGCTACCGGGTCGCCGTCGAGAGCTTGGATGAGCTCGGCGGCGCTGTAGGCGCCCCCGCGAATTACAGAGTAGGGATATACCGGACGGGAGGGCGAGGATTCGGCAACTTGGGCAATGGCCGCGCTCCGCGGGATGGCGGCTTTTCCGGTGGGGTGAGTAAGCGCCGGAACCAACGACAGCCATAAGTATATGACGGCAGAGGCTAACAACCCTGTCGCTAGCGCTTGCGGAACGCGGCGCATGCGCCTTGAGCGGCCTCGTCTTGATTCCGACATGGGTGCGAGAAATCAGTACTAACTTTCTCTAACGTCATTATTACTTACTTTGCATAGCAGGGAACTCCCTTAGCTGGCAAACGGTACCGCGGTAGTTTACCGGGCACTAGCTGGAATGGGGAGCCAAAGTACCAGAAATGGCTAAGGCCCGCCTTGATTACCCGGAGTTATCCCACGCTGCGAATTGGTGTAGAGTGGACCGAGGGGGGTGGGCCTATGAATCCTCGTCGATCCTGGTTGCTCCTGGGGTTTGCCGCGCTCGGCGCCCTGGCGCTGTTCGTTTCACGGTCCGACGCCAATCCGGAAACCGTCCGGCGGGTGGTTCCCGGCGTTTGGTTCCGCGAAGGCGATCTGGACCAGGGCCACTGCAATAACGTGATCATCGAGATGAAGGATTACCTGATCGTCGTCGATGCAAATTATCCCAGCGGCGCCCGCGCTACCATGGCGGATGTCAAACGGCTCTCCGATAAGCCCGTGAAGTACGTCTTCGACACCCACCATCACGGCGATCACATTTACGGCAACGTGTTGTGGACCCAGGACGGCGCTACCACCCTGGCGTTCCAGGCGGTAGGCCAGGAAATGAAGCGCCTGGAGCCGGCGCGCTGGCTGGCGGCGGCCAAAACGCGTCCCGACGTGGCCGACTTGCACCGCGACACGCCGGAGCCTCCCAAGCAGGACATCGCGCAGGAGGAGATGGTGCTCAACGACGGCGCACGCAAGGTGGAGTTCCGCCATTTCGGCTGGGCGCATACCCGCGGCGACGGCTTCGTGTACCTGCCCAAGGAGGGCGTGCTGTGCACCGGCGACGCGGTGGTAAACGGTCCGCACAACAACCTCGCGGACGCCAATATCGCCAACTGGCCCACGGTGTTGCGGGCCGCCGACAAGCTGAAGCCGAAGTACGTGCTGCCGGGCCACGGGGTCAACGGAGGGCGCGAGTTGATCGCCGGTCAGGACCAGTTCCTGAGCGAGCTGTATAAAGCCGTGAAGGCGGGCGTGGACGCGGGCAAGAGCGTGGAGGAGTTGCAGGCGTCCATCAGCCTGCCGCCGGCGGTGAGCCTCTGGGTGAGCGAAGCGTCGCTCAAGGGGCAGGTGAAAGACGCCTACGCCGAAATCAAGCAGGGGAAGCCGCGCGGGGATATTCCGCAATAACGGATACCATCGATTCTTGTGAAGCGAATTCTGCTGGCGACCACCGGATCACTGGGCGACCTGCATCCCATTCTGGCGATCGGCCTGGGACTGAAAGCGCGCGGCCACACCGTGACCGTCGCCAGCAGCCGGCAGTATCGCGAAAAAGTGCTGCGGACGGGCCTGGACTTCGCGCCCATGGGGCCGCATTTCGACTCCCTTTCGCCCGATTTGGCGCGCCAGATCATGCACCCGCGGAAGGGGCCGGAGTTCTTGATGCGGCAAATACTGTATCCGGGCGTGCCGGCGGCGTATGCGGAGGTGGTGGACGCACTGCGCGGCTGCGACGTGGTAGTGACCCACCCGATCACCTTCGCGGCACAAATCGCGGCCGAAAAGCTGGGCCTGCCGTGGATTTCCACGGTGACCGCCCCGCTCTCCATCTTTTCCAAATACGATCCGCCGGTGATCGCCATGATGCCGTCTCTGGCGAAGTTGCGCGGCCTTGGCCCGGGCGTAAACGGCCTCATCCTCAGGCTGGGACGCGCGACCACGCGGCGGTGGATGAAGCCGATCGTGGAGTTTCGCGCCTCGCTGGGTTTGCCCCCGGGCGAAGATCCGCTTTTCGATGGCCAGCATGCGCCGCATGCGGTGCTGGCGATGTTTTCCCGCGTGATGGCGGAGCCGCAGCCGGACTGGCCTCGCCAGGCGCGGGTGATCGGATTTCCGTTTTACGACCAGGCGGAGCACGGACAGGGGCTCGATAGTGAACTGGAGCGATTTCTGGATAGCGGTCCGCCGCCGGTGGTCTTCACGCTGGGGTCATCCGCGGTGCTCCTCGCGGGGAGGTTCTACCAGGAAAGCGCGGCCGCGGTGAAGCGATTGGGTTGCCGGGCGGTGATGCTGGTGGGGGCGAACGTCATTCCAGGTCCGCTGCCCGCGGGCACAGCGGCGTTCGCCTATGCGCCGTACTCGAAGATCATGCCGCGCGCGGCCTGCGTGGTACACCAGGGCGGCATCGGCACCTGCGGGCAGGCGCTGGCCGCGGGACGGCCCATGCTGGTGATGCCGTACGCCTTCGACCAGCCGGACAACGCGGCGCGATTGCAACGCTTTGGGGTGGCCCGCACGATCGGGCGGAAAGAGTATACCGCCAGGCGCGCGGCGGCCGAGCTGGATCGACTGCTCACGGACGCGAGCTACGCCGAGAAGGCCGCGGAAGGAGCGCGCCGGGTGGCGGCGGAAGACGCCGTGGGGGCGGCGTGCGACGCCATCGAGGAGTGCGCCGGCAGCTAGCGCCGGTCTGGGGGCATGCGCTCAGACATTGCGCGATGTGCTGGTTGGCCAGACGTTCCACACGTTTCCGTTCCATGGCCAGGACGCCGTCCACGAGGGCGCCGGCGAGATATTCGCCGAACCGCGTATCCTTTATCAGTGTCCATCCGTGGCCGATTGCGTTTCGCTCCAGCCAGAGCGGCAGCCACGTCAAGTTTGTTCGACGCACGGACGGGACCGTCGATACTGCCCTCATGCCGAAGAAACGCTCGGGACGAACTCGCCTGACCGTTAACGGCGGCCGGGCCCACTTACTCGCCCAATATCTCCAGATACCGCGCTACCACCTGGATCCCGCGATAGAAATTCGGCAGATGGAATTTCTCGTTAGGAGCGTGTATCTTGTCGTCGGGAAGGCCGAAACCCATCATCACGCTGGGAATACCCAGGTAGCGGTCGAACACCCCCACAATCGGGATCGACCCGCCGGAGCGAATGTACACCGTGTCCTTGCCGAAAACCTGCTTCAAGGCTTCCGCGGAAGCGTGAATGAAGGGATTGTCGGGGTTGGTGAGCGAAGGTTCGCCCGCATGGAGCATTTTGACTTCCGCCGTGACACCCTTGGGGCACGACGCAGCCACCGCCGCTTTGAATTGTGCCACCGCTTCGTCCACGCGCTGGGCGGCGACCAGGCGCGTACTCACCTTGGCCACCGCGCGGGCCGGAATCACGGTCTTCGCGCCTTCGGCCGTAAAACCGCCGCGGATGCCATGCACTTCGAGCGTGGGCCGCGCCCAGACGCGCTCGAAGAGCGGCACGCCCGGTTCGCCCACCAGCTCCTTGGCGCCCATTTCCTTTTCGGTGTATTCCTTTACGTCGAAAGGCAGGCGCGCCCAGGCTTCGCGCTCCTTGGCGCTGGGCGGCACCACGCGGTCGTAGAAACCGGGAATGAGGATGTGGCCGTTGCGATCTTTGAGGGCGCACAGGATTTCGGCGATCGCCAGAATGGGATTGGGCGCCGCGCCGCCGTACACGCCGGAATGCAGGTCGTGGTCGGCGCCCTGCACGAACAGCTCGTAATACACCATGCCGCGCAGTCCCACGCAGATGGTGGGCAGCTCGGGCGCGAACATCTCGGTGTCGCAGACCACGGCGGCGTCGGCTTTGAGGCGCGGCGGCTTGGTCTTCACGTAGGCCTCGATGTGCTCGCCGCCGGTCTCCTCTTCGCCCTCCAGAAGGAACTTGACGTTCACCGGCAGTTTTCCGCTGGTCTTCAGCAGCCCTTCCACGGCCTTGATCTGAAGGTAGACCTGCCCTTTGTCGTCGCAGGCGCCGCGCGCGAAGATGTCGTCGCCGCGCACCTCCGGCTCGAACGGGGGCGACTGCCACTCATCCAGCGGATCGGGCGGCTGCACGTCATAGTGGCCGTAGAAGAGAATGGTAGGCTTGCCGGGCGCGCCCAGCCACTCCGCGTAAACCAGCGGATTGCCGCCGCCTTCGATGAGTTCGGCGACCGTCATGCCCGCCGCGCGCAGTTCGTTGCGGGCAAATTCGGCGGCGCGCCGGATATCCGGCTTGTGCTCCGACAAGGTGCTGATGCTGGGGATGCGGAGGAAAGTTTTCAGGCCTTCGAGGAAGTCGGACTGGTGCTGCTGATAGTAGTTCATGAGGGCTCCAGTTACACGTTACTCCCGTGCGACCGCGCCGTCTACTTGGCTTTGGCGGCGCCGAGAGTCTCCCCCACGGTGTTGCCGATGTGAGAGCCGGCGGGGATGAAAGTCTCGTCGTGTTTCCACTGCAAGCCCGGACCGGTCTGTTTCACCAGCCCCAGTGCGGCCAGCCCCCAGAGCGAATCGCCCACGGAGAAGACACGCGCCACGAAGAAACTGCTCGGCACGGGAATCGCCTGCCAGTTTTGACCGCCATCTTCGCTCACCAGAACATGATCGTCGGCGGCAACCCAAAGCCGCTTGGAGCGGTCGACGGCGAGCGACGTCAGCCAGGATTGCGTGGGACTCTTGAGCGCCTTCCAGGTAAGTCCGCCGTCGGTCGAGTGCAGCAATTGTCCCGAGAATCCGGCGGCCCAACCATTGTTGGCGTCGAAAAAGCGCACCGTGGCGAGCGACCATTCGGCGGCATCGGTCTTGATAGTGCGCCAGGTCTTCCCCCCGTCGGCGGTGCGCAGAATCGTGCCCGACCAACCGACCGACCAGCCGCGATCGGGGTCCAGGAAAAAGATGGATTCAAGCGCCATCGTGGTGCCGCTGTTCTGCTTGCCCCAGGTGCGCCCGGCGTCGGCGGAATGGAGCAGGGTGCCGTCGAATCCGCTGGTCCACGCGTGGTTGCCCAGGGTGAAGACCGAGAGGAGGTGTTGCGTGGTACCGCTGGTGCGCGCCTGCCACGTTTTGCCCCCGTCGTCAGTAGCTAACAGGGTGCCGGTATCGCCCACCACCAGGCCGTGAGTGGCGTCGAAGAAGGAGACGGCGTGCAGGGTTACTGAGGCGCCGGTATCGTGCGCCGCCCAGGTGGCCCCGGCATCGCTGGTGCTGTAGAGCAACCCCTGTTCGCACAACAGATAGGCGGTGGAAGGGGTGGGCGCGGCAGCGTCGCGCAGGTAGCAGTGCTGCGTGTCGGAGGGGAAGGCCAGAAGCGGCAGCATGAGAGCGGCCGCCAATAGAGTCGCGGTGTTAATAGTCCGGCGTTTCATTTCAATTTTTCTGTACCGCTGGACATCACGTTAACACGGATTCGCGGACTAAGGTCAGGGCTTATCGACTGGGGAAGGCTGGGCGTCGGCTGCGGCCTGGCCGGCTTGGATGGCCCTTTCGATGCGATTGACGTAGTCGATGGTCTCGCGGTAGGGAGGTACCCCGTGATACTTGTCGACCGCGCCCGGACCGGCGTTGTACGCCGCCAGCGCGCGCCACCGGCCGCCATCGTAGCGATTCAGCAGATCGCGCAGGTAGCGTACGCCGGCGTCTACGTTCTGTGCCGGATCGCGGGGATCGGCCCCCAGGTCTTGCGCCGTCGAAGGCATCAACTGCATCAGGCCGATAGCGCCCTTGGAGGAGACCGCGTCCGCCTGGAAACCCGACTCCGCCGCCATCACGCTGCGTACCAGGATCCGCGGCAGACCGTATTTGTCGGCCGCCGCATCGGCCAGTTCGGCCGGGCCCATGACGGACGCCGTGGGCGCCGGGACTGCCGCTGGCGCGCGTGGCGGCTCAGGTTGCTGCGCGTCTGGATCCGGCTGGTCAAGCTCGAACCGGGTCACGTTATCCGCCGGCATTTCGATGTAACCCGTACTGTTATATAGCCTTACGTGGGTGCCATCGATTTCGTGACGGTCTACATGCATTCGCCCCCCGCTAGCCAGCAGGGCATACTCGCCCGCCGAAGCGGCTCCGGCGGTCAGAAGTAGGAGTCCCAAGAAACGCATCGAATCTACCATTGTGACGCATTTTTCGGGCGGAACGTGCAACGGTCGCGCCCTACGGCCAGGTTTCCACCCGCAGCCCCACCGATCCGCTCGAATTCCCGGCTGTTTGCGCGTGACCGGCGGCAGTCGGACGCCAGGGCGATGGAAGCGATCGGCGCTTGCTCTATCCGACCAGATCGTACAACTTCATTTGGCGGAGCAACTGGCCCAGATCGATGGGTTTCACCAGGTAGGCGTCGCAGAGATCGTGGAAGCAGCGTATCACTTCCTTGATCTCGTCAACGGCAGTCGTCATAATGATCTTGGCGCCGTCCATCGAGAGGATGCCGCGGACGTCTTCCATGGCCCGTATTTGCCGGACTGCTTCGCCGCCGTCCATTTCCGGCATCATGATGTCCATACAAATCAGGTCGTATGTCCGTCCCCGCTCCAGGGCCAGGCGAAACGCGTCCACGGCTTCCCGGCCGTTCACCGCGATGTGACAGTCGCCATAGCGGGAGAGGAAGGTCTGCAACATCTGCCGGCTGGTGAAATCGTCCTCCACCAGCAGGGTTCGCAACCGCCAGTCCGCCCCGCGGCGTGGCCCAGCGGATGGCTGGCCGCCGGTGGAAAGGCCGGCGAGCGCGGCCAGGATCGCCGAGGTGTCGGCCCCGTCGCTCGCAGCGGGATCTTCGAGTAAGGCGCGCAAGGTGTCCATGGTCCTCAGCAGGACCGTAACCCGCTGTGGCGTCGGCGCCGCGCGATCCAGGCGGACCGGCGCCAGAGCGCGTTCCAAACGGTGCGCCAGTTCGCTAATGGTGGCGAACCCGGCGAGTTCCGCGCGGTGTTTGACCTCATGCGCTGCCTGCAGCAGGCGATTGACGAGTTCCTCGTCGACCTGCGCCCCGCTTAGCTCGAGCGCCAGAAGGCTCTGCTCCATGATGGCCACGTGCCTGGCGCATTCGGCCAGACAATTTTGCATCCGTTCGTCGTCGATAATGATCATCGTCCGTCCTTGTCGGTTATTCCTTCAGTCACCCAACCAGCGTTGGCGAGCGCGCTGCGAAAACGCTCGAATTCCGCCACCGCGCGCGGCAGCAGCGCGGAGCAGCGCTCCACTTCGCCGGCGGCGCCGGCCTGTTCGATAGCCACGGCGAGCCCATGCAGCGCTTCCGCCGCAACCGTAGCCGCCGCGCCCTTGAGCGCGTGGGCCAGCGAACACGTGCCCGCGCCGTCCGCCGCCGCGATCCGCTGGCGCAGCGCACTGAGCCGTGAAGGGCAATCGGCGAGAAACGATGCCAGCGTCGCGCCGGCCAGCCGCCGGTCTCCCAGGAGCCGCCGCAGCAGTGCATCCTGGTCGAAAATCACCGCCGTTGGCGGCACTCCCGCTGGCTCGGCGGGAAGCGGCGCGGCGGCGCCGGTAGGGCTGGCCGGAAGCCACCTGGCCAGCGCATCGGAAAGCCGCTGCAGTTCCACCGGCTTGGCGAGGTAATCGTCCATGCCCGCCAGCAGGCACCGGTCCCGGTCGGCGGGCATCGCATCGGCCGTGATCGCCACGATCGGAATATCTGAATGGTGCAACTCGCGAATGTGGAGCGTCGCTTCGAAGCCATCCATCACCGGCATCTGGCAGTCCATCAGAACCAGGTCGTACGCCGTGGCCGCGACGGCCTCTACCGCCTCGGCTCCATTTTCCACAGAGGTCCCGCTGTACCCCAGCATCGACAGTTGCGCCAGCAGTACTTCCCGATTCGTGGCGTTGTCCTCCACCACCAGGATGTGAACGCCGGCGGTGGCACTTTCACCCCTGCGGTCCGCCTGGCTAGGGCCGGCCGGTGGCGCGGCGCCCTGATCCGTCGCCTCAAAAACTACCGTAAACCAGAACGTGGAACCCAGGCCTTCGAGGCTCTGGACGCCAATTGTTCCTCCCATCATCTCCACCAGTTGCCTGCTGATGACCAACCCCAGGCCGGTGCCGCCGTACTTGCGGGTGGTGGACGCGTCAGCCTGAGCGAAGGGCTGGAACAGGCGCGCGATTTCCTCCGGGCGCATCCCGATTCCCGTGTCGGCGATGCGGAAGCCGACCGTCACGTGACTGTCATCCTGCTTTTCGAGGGACGCTTCCAATACCACTTCGCCACGTTCGGTGAACTTGACGGCGTTGGCGGCTAGATTGGTCAGTACCTGGCGCACACGGTAGGGATCGCCGCGCACCACCTCCGGAATGTCGGGCGAAATGCGCACCACCAAGCCCAGCCCCTTCGCCTTGGCCTGCGTTCCCAGCAACTGCACCACATCGTCGATCGTGCGGCGGGGCTGGAACCTGCATTTTTCCAGGGTGACCTTGTGAGCCTCGATTTTGGACAGGTCCAGAATGGCATCGATCAGGGACAACAGGGCGTACCCGCTGGTCTGCGCCACGTTGGCGTACCGCCGCTGTTCCGCCGTGAGGTCGGTTTCGAGCAGCAGTTGCACCATGCCGATCACGCCGTTCATGGGAGTGCGGATTTCGTGGCTCATGTTGGCCAGGAAACGGCTCTTCGCCACGTTGGCGGCATCGGCGGCTTCGCGCGCTTGAATCAGTTCCTCTTCGTAGCGTTTCCGCTCGGTAATGTCCTCGGCGATGCCGGCCACGCGAATCAGTTGGCCGATCCGGCCGCGAATGGGGAAGGCGCGGTCGCGGATCCATTTTTCCCCACGCGGAGTCACGATACGATATTCCGAATCGAGCGATTCTCCTTTTAGTTGCCTGACAAACAACGAGTGGGCTCGCACGGCGTCGTCAGGATGAATAGACTCCGCCCAGGACATGGGGTCGCGGTAGAGACTCTCGCAAGTCTTGCCCCATACCTGTTCGTATGCCGGGCTGACATAGAGGATCTCATCCGCGGACGGAGATATCATCCAGAATACTTCCCGAATGTTCTCCGCCAGTTGGCGGAATTTCTCTTCGCTTGCCTGTAAGGCCTGCTCGGCGCGCTTGCGCTCCGTGATGTCGCGGGCGATGCCCACCACAGCGATCTTTCGCCCGTTCTCGTCGCACACCGCCGACCTGGCCAGGGAAATCAGGAATTCCCTGCCCTCTTTGCTGCGATGCCACAGCTCCCCGCACCAGCTGCCGGCGATGGCTGCCGGCAGAATCTGGCGCTCGGCTTCCTCGGAAGTGCGCGAGGAGCGAAGAATGCCGGCGTGCTGCCCGATCAGTTCCGATTCCTGGTAGCCATAGGTTTGCAGGAATGCTGCGTTGACATACAGGATGCGGTCCTCGCAGTCGGTGATGCTGACGCACTCGTCCGCGCTTTCCAGCGCCTGTGCCAGGATGCGGTGGCGCGCCTCGGCCTCCCGCAAGGCTTCCTCCGCCCGCTTGCGCTCGGTGATGTCAGGACTGATGCCTACGTGCCCCAGGTAGGCGCCGCTGGCTGAAAAACGCGGCTCCGCGCAGGAGGCCACCCACCGCCACTGGCCAGCGGCGTCCCGGAAGCGCGCTTCGGCCCGGAAAGCCGCATGCTCCCGTACCGCGTTCTGGAACGCTTCGGTGTAGCCGGGCGCGTCCTCGGGGTGAATCGGCAGTTGCCACCCGCCGCCTTGCGCCTCTTCGCCGGTGACGCCGCGCAGTTCCCGGTATGCCCGGTTGACGAACAAGCTCCCGCCCGCGGCGTCGGTCACCCACATCGCCGACGGGCAACCGTCCGCCATCATGCGGAACCGTTCTTCGCTCTCGCGCACCGCCTCCTCCGCCCGCTTGCGCGCCGTAATGTCCTCGACGTGGACCACAAAATACAAGGGATCTCCGGCGGAATTCCGAACCAGCGAGACCCGCACACGCACCCATACCACCGTGCCATCGCGGCCGATGTAGCGCTTCTCCAAATCCAGGCGGGCGCCCGGCGTCCTGAGCAGCATGTCACGCCCGCTGATGGAAGACTCTACCTCGTCGCGGTGACACAAGTCCGTCCAGGGTTTGCCCTTCAGTTCCTGAGAGGAATAGCCCAGCATCCGGCACAAGGCCGTATTCACCTGAAGCAGGCGCCCGTCTACCGCGCAGACGTACATGCCCACCGGAGCGTTCTCAAACACCTCGCGGAATCGTTCTTCGCTCTCGCGAAGCTTGCGCTCGGCCTGCACGCGCTGGCGGGCGTCGCGGACAATGGCGCACGCGCCCACCACCTCTCCAGCCGCGTCGCGGATGGGCGAGGCGGAAAGCGAGATCTCCACCTCGCGGCCATCTTTGGTTCGCATGACCGTGTCGAAAGCGCTGACGCTGATTCCCTGCCGTACGGCCCTGAGATGCTGGGCAACCTTTTCAACCCGGCCGGCCGCCGCCAGCAGGGTGACGTTCTTTCCGACGATCTCCGCGCTCTGGTAGCCCAAAAGGGTTTCCGCGCCGCGGTTCCAACTGACCACCGTCCCATCCAGGGTGCCCGCGCATATGGCGTCTTCCGAGGATTCCACGATCGACGCCAGCAGAGCGCGATCCCGTTCCGCTTCCTTGTGCGCGGTGATGTCCCGCATGACGACGGAGATAGCGATAACCTCCCCGGCAGTGTTTCTCACCGGAGAGTTGCTCACCCAAAGGTGAAACTCGCGTCCCTCCCGGTGCAGGCCTGCGCTTTCGTGATGGTTTACGGAATGTCCCTCGATAACCAACCCGGTTAGGCGCCAGAAGGAAAGCTGCCGCTCGCCAGGTATCAGCATGGTCATGGGCTTGCCGATGGTCTCCGCGGACGAGTATCCGAAAACGGCCTCTGCGCCGCGGTTCCAGGTGAGGATGGTGCCCGCTGGGGAATAGGCCACGATGGCGTCGTCGGAACTCTGCACAATGGCCGCCAGGAGGGCTTGCGCTTCGCTCTCGGCCCGCACCCGGGTGACATCACGTTTGATGGCAATATAGCTGACGATCTGGCCCGGTGAGCCCTCCACGGGAGCGATCTGCATCTCCTCGCGGTACACCGATCCGTCCTTTCGCCGGTTGAGCAACTCGCCGTGCCAGACCCGCCCGGCGGCAACGGTGCTCCAAAGTTCTTCGTAAACGGCCGCCGGCGTTTGGCCCGACTTGAGCAAGCGCGGGTTTTGGCCCAGGGCCTCCGCTTGGCTGTACCCGGTAAGCGTGGTGAAGGCTGGATTGACGTAACGAATCGTGCCGTCGACGCCGGTAATCACAATGGCGTCGGCCGCCTGTTCCACCGCCGCCACCAGGCCGGCCCTTTCGATCGCGCTATTCTCCCCGCTCACCATGACACCTCGGCGACAAACTCGCCCTCGTTTTTCTCTATCGGCATCTCCGCCGAATTCCTTGAGCTTCCGCGAACAGGGAAGCGCAAATTTTCGGCCTATCGCGCCGGACGCGCTGTGTCGATCTGTTATCTTGGGGAAATAAGTTTTCTTTGGTATGCCTTTTTACATCGAACCCCTTAGGGAA
>CAZARO010000004.1:0-18743 GCA_964487165.1 uncultured Solibacteraceae bacterium
CGGGCTGATCATGAACGGGGCGTCCCAGTTCCAGCGCAGCGCCGGATCGCCCTTGGCCGGCTGCGGTTCGATGGAAGTGCGTTCGCCGGTGCGCTTGTCGAAGCGCACAATGCCGGCGTTCTGGCTGGCGGCGTACACCGTATTGGGGTCCTTGGGGTCGACGCGCGAGTAGAATCCGTCGCCGCCGTTGGTCACGAAGCAATCGGCATTGGTAAGTGAGGTATTGCGCGTGCGCGCCGCGCAGCCGACGCTGTTATTGTCCTGCGTGCCGCCGTAGACGTGATAAAACGGCACGTCCTCATCCACCGCCACATCGTAGAATTGCGCGGTGGGCAGGTTGGCCTTGAAGATCCACGTGGCGGCGCGATCGTAACTCTCATAAAGACCGCCGTCGCAACCGACCAAGTAGTGGTTATTGTTTTTAGGGTCGATCCAGATATCGTGGTTATCCACGTGCTTGTCGCGCGTGCCCAGCTGGCTGAAGGTCCGGCCGCCATCGTCGGAAACTGAGATGTTAGTGTTCATGACATAAACGCGCTCGGGGTCGGCCGAATCCACCACCACCTTGGCGTAGTATTGGCCCTGCGAATCGGAGGCGTTGCGCCGTTCCCAGGTGGCGCCGTCGTCGGTGGAGCGGAAGAGGCCGCCACGGCCCTCCGGCGCCTCGATCATGGCGTAGATGTAATTGGGATTGGTGGGCGAGTAGTTGAGGCCGATGCGGCCCAGGTCGCCGGTGGGAATGCCGCTGGTCACCTTGGCCCATGTCTTGCCGGCATCGATGGTCTTCCACAGGGCGCTGCCGGGACCGCCGTGTACCATCCCGAAGTAGGCCCGCTGGCGCTGGTGCGTAGCGGCGAAGAGAACGTCGGGATTCCTGGGATCCATCACTACGTCGGAGCAGCCCGTGTATTCGTCCACTTTGATGAGGCTCTGCGACCACGTCTTACCGCCATCGGTAGTCTTATAGAGACCGCGCTCGCCGCCGCCCTTCCACAGCGGGCCGGGCGCGGCCACATAGACCACGTTGGAATCCCGCGGGTCGATGACGATGCGCGCGATGTGCTCGCTAAGTTTCAGGCCCATGTTGCGATAGGTGCGGCCGCCATCCTCGCTCTTATAGACACCATCGCCATAGGAGATGCTGCGCTGGCTGTTATTCTCGCCGGTGCCCACCCAGACAATCGACGGATTCTTGGGGTCGATGGTGATCCAGCCAATGGAATACGACCCGTAATTATCGAAGACGGGGGTCCAGGTGGTGCCGTTGTTGACGGTCATGAAGACGTTGCCCGAGGCTTCCGCTAACAGGTAGTGGTTGGAGTCGTCGGGGAACATGGCGATCTGGGAAACGCGGCCCGAGATCATGGCCGGCCCTATCTGGCGGGCGCGCAGGCTCGCGAAAGTGCGCGCGTTGATGGGATCTTCATTGCCTCTGCCGCGCCCGCCCGCTGGGGGCTCGTCCTGCGCCAAGGCTACTACGAAGCACAATAATAGGAGTGGAAACAGCCTCATCTAGGGGAGTATATCGCAGGAGCCCCCGCGGCTGGGCACCCTGGGGACTGGGTGTGCGTTACGAAAGTGGAGGCAAGGCCGAATGTCCAACGAAACCGCGAGAATCTGAGCGTACCCAGTCCGCCAGGCGCCTTGCCGCTGCCGGTAACCCATATCGAAGGGCCACGAGGCTTCCCTTGGCGCGAACGTAAGCAAAATGTTGATGCTGCGGCATATTTATCGGTGTGAATCCGTGTCTATCCGTGGCCGATTCTTCTTGGCGAACATAGGGGATAGGCCACGGATTCACACGGATTCAGAACTCCGAAAGGACCACGCCTTGATTGATTGAGAGCTGTTGTCGCACACATACTCTTACGTCACTCAGGCGATTTCTTGCGGGAGCGGCGGCGGGGGGCGGTATCGGGGCTGCCTTTCCGCCCGGACGGAGACATCTTCGCCTCATCCGCGGCAACGATCCTCTCCAGCGCAGCAATGGTCTCATTGATTCGCTCCAGCTTGCGGCGAAGCTCGGATATCACGCCCTCAATCCTGTTGTGATCCAGCACGTCTCGAAGCCCCGCCGCCCGGCCGGGCGTTGAGCAATTTCCCATTCTGTGGGAAGAAACTTCCGGCCGGTAGTTAATTGAGGTCACATGTGCGATTCGTAACGTTATGAACATGTGAATGCGCCTGTAAATTAACGGTTTTCTAACGTATGAAATATGATGCAAAATCAACAGTTTGTCTTAGAATAGGGCTTTGCCGCCGAACGACCCAATCCGCGCCGTCCCTTCGTCCCAGGAAAAAAGGGAAGCGCTGGAGGCCGTGCTGGCCAGCGACACCTTTGCGCGGTCTGAACAGCTCCGATCTTTCCTGCGCTTCGTATGCGAAATGGAAATCTCCGGCCAGGCAGCGGACATTACCGAGTACCTGATCGGCGTACAGGCGTTGGGGCGTCCGGCGGATTTTTCCCCCTTGGGCGACTCGTCGGTGCAAACCCGGGCTTACGAACTCCGGCAACGGTTACAGAAATACTACGGCGTCGAAAATCCCCGCGCCACGGTGCGGATCGAATTGCCGAGGGGCACCTACACGCCCAGCTTCGCGGCAGTTTCGCCGCCGGATCCCCCCCAGGCGCCATGCGACGGGGCCGCAGCGCCCCGGAGGTCGGCGCTCCGTTGGGCCTCGGGATGGATGGGCGGATTCCTGGCGGGGTGCGTGCTGGTTTCTCTGGCGGCGTTGGCGGTGGTCCTCAAGATCGAGAGGTCCGGCATGGAACCGGCGGCCCGGCAGGCATGGTCGCCCTTGATTACCAGAGACCCGGAAATTGTCATTTGCCTGGGCACGGCGTTACACCTGCTGGTGACTCCGTTCCGGGACGCGATGGAGCAAGATATTCTCAGGTACCCGGCGCCCGCCGAGTTGTACGATTTGTTCTCGCGCTATCGGGACCTGCCCAAAGGTGCGCAGCTGGCCATGGAGCCGGCGCAGACATCCGTGCTGCTGGGCAATGTGGAGGCGTTGGCGAAGATACTGGCCACATTGCACGGCTTGCACGCCCAGGTACGCATTCTTCCGGAAACCAGCGCTCCCCTGGTCGCCCTGCGAAGCAGAAACGTGGTGTTGGTAGCTTCGCCCTGGTACAGCCGATCCGCCGCGATGCTTCTGGAAAAGACTCCGTGGACCACGCGATGGGATCCAGCCAGCCGCCAGGTCGCGCTTTGCGGCCAGGGTTTCGACCGCGAGAAGTGGCTGTTGCCAAGGCGCGGGCCGCGTGGCGAATACCAGGAAGTTTTCGGGCTCGTGACCGTGCTACCCAACGATTCCACACCGGATGGCCCCCACACCATCATGGTCTTTTCAGGCATCACGGCGGCTGGAATTCAGGGTGCGACCGAGTTTTTCACCTCGGGTGAGGGCTTGCGAAATCTGGCGGAGCGGTTTCGCAAGCAGGGTTTGACCGGCTGGCCCAAAGCTTATCAGGTGGTAGTGCGCTGCCGTTCCAGCGCCGACTGGCAGTTGCTGTCCTACGCCTACGAGAGTCACGCGATTATCAGTAAGTAGGCCGCGGCGGGCAGGCCAGGCAAAGAAGGAAATTGAGGTAACCGAAGGATATTGAAGGTAACTGAAGGATATTTGAAGGTAACTGAAGGTTACCGAAGGTTACTGAGGTCGCTTGCCCTCCCTTTTGGACGGGGGCTTCGGGTATCATGGGTAGCAATCATGAAGCGAAGACTCTTCTTAGGGGCCGCGGCAGCCGGGATGGCCAGCCTCGCGGCGCAGCCGGATTCCGTGCCCGACGGCATCAAGAGCCTGCGTCCCATGACTGCCGGCGTCCAGCCGATTACCGATGACGAACGGCGCGCCCGCATGGAAAAGGCGCGGCGCCTGATGCGTGAGAACCGTCTCGGCGCCATCGTGATGGAAGGCGGATCCAGCCTGTTCTACTTTACGGGAACGCGATGGGCGCCGTCCGATAACCTCTCCTTGTGGGTGCTGCCGGCGTCGGGCGAAGGGACGTGGCTGGTGCCGGCGGCCGATGCGCGCGCAGCCCAGGCCATCCGCATGGGCACCAACGTGCGCACGTGGAGCGCGAACGACGGGCCTTACAAGGCTCTCGCGCGCATCCTGCAGGATCGCGCCACTGCCGACGCGGCCATCGGGATCGAAGAGCGGACGCGTTTCGCGGTCTTCGAGGGGCTGCGCCAGACGGCGCCGCCGCTCGAACTGGCCAGCGCGGACCCGGTGACCATCGGCTGCCGCGTCATCAAGTCGCCCGCCGAGATCGCCCTCATGCAGCACGCCAGCGACGTCACCATCGCCTGCTACAAAGCCGTGCTGAGCTCTCTGCGCGAGGGGATGACCAACGCCGAACTGAGCGCCAATATCGATGCCGGCTATCGCGCCCTGGGTTACCGCGGCGACGCGCTGGTGATCTTCGGCAAGTATGCCGCCTTCCCGCACGGCAGCATCCAGCCGCAAAAGCTGCGCGAAGGCGACGTGGTGCTGATTGACGATGGCTGCACCGTGGAGGGTTACCAATCGGACATCACGCGCACCACGGTATTCGGCAAGCCCACAGCTCGGCAGCGCGAGATCTGGAACCTGGAGCGCAAGGCGCAGGATGCCGCGCTGGCCGCTGCCCGTCCGGGGGCGACCTGCGAATCGGTGGATGCCGCTGCGCGCAAGGTGATTACCGATGGCGGTTTCGGGCCGGACTACCGGCTGCCCGGCCTGCCGCACCGCACCGGCCACGGCATCGGGCTGGATGGCCATGAGTGGACCTACCTGGTGCGCGGGAACAAGACGAAACTTGAACCGGGCATGTGCTTCAGCGACGAGCCCACCATCGCCATTCCGGGCGAGTTCGGCATCCGCCTGGAAGATTGCATGTATATTACCGATGACGGCGCGCGCATGTTCAGCCGGCAGAGCCCGGCCATCGACCAGCCGTTCGGGTAGGAGTCACGGATGATGCAGCAGACTGCGGAAGTAACGCCAGCCACATATCGCCAGCGCATCGAGAAGCTGCAGGCGGCCATGAAGGAGCTCGGGTTTCAGGCAATGGTGCTCGAACCCGGCCCGGCCATGGTGTATCTCACGGGAGTGCACTGGGGCAAGAGCGAGCGCACGTTTGCGGTGGTGCTGCCGGCGAAAGGCGAGCCGGTCTGGGTGCTGCCGGGCTTCGAAGAAGGGCGCGCCCGCGAGTTGATCCACGTGGGGGAAGACATCCGCGTCTGGCAGGAGGACGAAAGCCCCTACCAGCGCATCGCGGAGGGTCTGCGCGATCGCGGCGTGGCGTCGGGGCGGGTGGCCATCGACGATGGCGCGCGCTTTTTCGTCTTCGATGGCATTCGCAAGCTGGCCCCGAAGCTGGATTACGCCGGCACAGCGGCAGTGCTGAAGTTGGCCGGGGCAAGCGGAAAGTAGCGGCCCGTAGCTGTCGCCAGGCTTTAGCCCGCGATCCGCCGACTGGAGATCGGCGCTCTTCTCACTTCGCCGGGCACAGATCCTTATAGAAGGGGCACCGCTGACACCGCTCCCCTTCGTTCAACGGGAACTCTCCCTTTGACTGCGCTTCCTGAAAATCGCGCACCGTCTGTTCCGGCGAATCGAGCAGCGATGGCGCCAGATCTACTTCCACCGGGACATTGGGCCGCAGAAAATGCAGCCAGGCGCGATCCACCGGGCGGCCCGCGATCCGCTCCACCGCCATGGCGTACAGCCGTAGCTGCAGAGCGTAATCCTGGGCCCGCTGGTGGGCCTGCGATGCGGTGACATCGTCCGTCTTGTAGTCCACAATCACCAGCTCGCCGCCTTCTACGAACCACAAATCCACCTGCCCGCTGAGTACCAGGTCCTCCACCGACATCAGGAAATCGAACTCGCGCTCCACGCGCGATGCCTTCTGGACCCGCCGCCCCAGGCCGCTCTGCCGGAAAACGCCGGCCAGGCGCAGCGCCTCGGAATCCGGGTCCGCCAGCGGAGTCCCGGCCAGAAGCGCGTGTACCTGCGTACCGAGTTCGCTCGCCGGCAGATCCGCATCTTCCTCCACAGGCTTGCGCGGACGGCCCTCGAAGCCCACATACTGGCCCAGGAAATATTCGCGCGGGCAACTGGCGAATTTCGCCAGCGCGGTCACGGTTGCGTTGCTGTCCTGCTGCTCCGCCACCTCCGCCCCAGCCAGCCACTCTTCTTCCGCAATCTCCCGCTCCGCGGCCTCCGCCGGCCGTTTCACCAGTTCCGGCGCCGTTTCCGCCACCACCACGCGCAGGCTCCATTCCCTGCCATCCGGCGCCACCTGCGTCACCGTCGCATCGCCGGGCTGGTCGAGCGCCAATTGGAGCCGGTCCGCCACTTCCTTGGCCCACTGCCGGCGGGCCGAGAAGCTCAGCACCAGGTGCTGTTCGGCGCGTGTCATGGCGACGTACAGCAGGCGGTTGCTTTCCTCTTGCTCCCGCCGGCGCCACTCTTCGCGCAGGGCGTGCTGGTAGAGATCGTCCTTGTCCTCGCGCTTGGCCGGATTGCGCCAGCGCGCGCCCAGCCCGTACTGCCGCGAGAAAGCCACCACCGGCGGATTCGATTCCACGCCCTTGTGCAGCGCCGCCACGAACACCACCGGAAACTCCAGCCCCTTGGCGGAATGCACCGTCATCACCTTCACGGCGTTAGCCACGTCGTCCACCGGGGCATCCGGCTCGCGCGGGTTGGAAGCGCGCACGCGCGACAATTCCTCCACGAACTCATCCAGCGATTTCCGGCGCGACGCCTCGCGCGCCTGCGCCAGGAATTTCTCGATATTGGCCGCCCCGCGCGCGCCCGCTTCCGGCCGGTACCCGCAGTCGTCCATGGCCTCCAACAGGAGGCGGTCGAAAGTGACGTACTCCCGCCGCGCGCGCCATCCGCGCAGCCGGTCGCGGAAGCCGATGAGCTTGCGGCGGTCCGCGGGATCGAACTCCGCGGCGCCATCGGTAGCTCCATCGGTGGCGCCCTCGGAAACCAGGCGCATCAGTTGCGCGCCCAGATTTTCGCCCATGGTCTTCAGCCCCAGCAGCGCCTGGTCCGACGCTCCCACCAGCGGCGAGCGCAGCACCGCCGCCAGGCTGATCTCGTCGCGCGGGTTGGCGATGATGCGCAGCAGGTGCGCCAGATCGTTGACTTCGCGCGTCTCGTAAAATCCCTTGCCGCGATTCACCACGTAGGGGACGCCGGCCTCGTAGAACGCCTCCGCGAACTTGCCGATCACTTCGGTATTGCGCACCAGGACCGCGAAATCGCGCATGGCGAAGCCCTCCGCGCCCAACTCGGCGCCTGCGGCCAATTCAATGATGCGCCGCGCCACCCAGCGCGACTCCACCTCTAGCGATGCAGCGCTCAACACTTCCACACATACCGCGCGCGGCGCATCGAACGTGCGATGCGCCACCAGCGGCCGGCCGACCACTCCCGCCGCGCCGCTGCTGAGAGTCTCCACCGCGCTCAACACGTCCGCGCGGCTGCGGAAATTTTCGGTCAGTTCCACCAGCCGGCCGCCCGCTTCCGCCACTTCATCGCGATAGCGCGCGAACCCCTCGGGCTCGGCGTGCCGGAAGCCGAAAATCGATTGATTGATGTCGCCCACGGCATAGAAGCGGTCCGCCGCGCGCACCAACTGCATCAGCCTGGCCTGCTGGCCGTTGGTGTCCTGAAATTCATCCATCAGCACGTGGTCGAACTGCGCGCGCACCCGCTCGCGGGTGTCGGCATGGCCCTCGAGCAGCCGCACCGTGAACTCTTCCAGGTCGGAAAAATCGAGCGCGCCCGCCGCCCGCTTGCGCTCGCGATAGGTGCGGTCGAAGCGCCGCAGAATCTCGAACAGCGTTTCGCGCTCCGCGCCGTAGTGCTCGGTGATGAGCGCATATTGCGCCTCGTCGATCTGCTCCCGCAGGCGCTTGAGAAGATTGTAGGCGTTGTTGCCGCGCTTGCATTTGTTCAAATTGCAGGAGAAGCTTTCGATGGCCTCTAGCGCCCGCAAAGGTCCGCCGGCCGTCACGATGCGTTCCGCGCCTTCTATCGCCGACTCCAGCTGCTCGCGTTGCATGAGGCTCCAGGTGGTGTGCCCTTCGCGGCGGACGGCGCGCAGCGTCTCGCGGATCTCCGCGATGCCGGTGCCCGCGGGAACAGCGTACTCCGTCAGTTCGTCCACTGGCACGCCCGCGCCGCGCATGGCATCGTACGCCGAGAGCACCGCCTCCTCGAATTCATACGACGAGAGGCCGCGAATCAGCGCCCGCATGGGTCCGCGATGCTCCGCCAGCATCCCGCTGAGCGCGTCCGCCATGGAGTCCTGCTGCAGGCGCCAACTCTCACGCTCGTCGGCGACGTTGAATTCCGGGTCGATTCCCGCGAAGACCGCGTTCTCCTTCAGCAGGCGCGCGCAAAAACCATGCACCGTCGAGACCCACGCCCGCTCCAGGCGCGGGCGAATGGCGGCGTCGTCACGGAACGCCGCTGCCAGGCGCGTGCGCATGTTGCCGGCGGCCTTTTCCGTGAAGGTGATGGCCAGTATGCGCAGAGGGTCCGTGCCCGCCTCCACCAGTCGGCGAAAATATTCCACCAGCACGGTGGTCTTGCCCGACCCCGGCCCGGCCACCACGCACGCGTCCCGGTGGCGCCTGGCGATATCCATCGCGGCGAGCTGCGCGGGCGTGTACGTTACTTCCTTCACGCTCCCTCCCGTTCGCAAGCGGCCGCAGTCACACGCCCTCCTGTGAACCATCTGAAACCCGCGGCGGGCTGAAGCCCGCCCCACCGGAACTCGTTAGGGTCTGCAATCACGCTCCCTCCGCCGCTGTTTCCGGTTGCGCGATCTCTATGCGGCACACGTCGGCGCAATCGCAGAAGCGGCACTTATCGCGGTCGAACGGCGCCACTTCCACGCGGCCGGCGCGGATCTCCTCCACGATGGCGATGGTGCGCGCCCGCGATTCGTCGAGCCAGTCCGCGGGCAATTCCGCGGCCTCCCACCCGGCCCGTTCCACGCCGCCCTTCAGCCCGATGTAATACATCCCGGCGGCCTTCAGCCCGAAGAATTTTTCCACCGCCATGAGGTACAGCGGCGCCTGCAACAGGTTCGGATTATCGCGGCGGCCCTTGGTATTTTGCGCGTTGCTGTATTTGTAATCCACCACGTAGGCGGTGCCGTCAGCCGCCACGTCGAGGCGGTCGATTTTGCCCGCGATGGCGAGCCGATCGTCCAGTGCGATTTCGAATTTCTCCTCCATGCGCGATTGAAATTTGCCCGCCGGAAACCGCTCGGCGCGCGTGAAGGCGACCAAGTCGTCCAGCATGCCATTGCGCAGGCGCTCGGTATGGTAGGCCGCGGGAATCTGCTTCTCCTCCAGCGTGCGGGCGAAAATCTCCTCGAACAGCGCCGCGATGTCGCCAGGCTGGGCATACCAGCGGGCCAGCACCTCGTGTACGATGTTGCCTTGCGTGAGAAAATCCAGGCGATCTTCAGGGCGCGGCGGCGCGGGCTTGAGACGCAGCAGCCGGCTGCCGAAATACTGGAACGGACATTGCAGGTAGCTCTCGAGCGATGTGGGCGATACCCTGGCGGTCTTCTCGCCGAGGAATTGCAGCAGGCGCGGCTGGCGAATGCCCGCCAGCGCTGGCGTTGCCTCGCGCAGATCGCGCGGACGCGGGCGAACAGGGCGCGATGTCTGCTCTTCGATGCTCCAGTCTTCCAGATAGGCCGACCGCAGATTGCGTTCGCCGCGCGCATCGCACTCAGGATAGGAGAGCGTCACCAGCATGGTGGCGCGCGTGAGCGCCGAATCGAACAGCGCGCGCTCTTCGCGCTCCTTCTCGGCCGCGCTGCGGACGCGTATGCCCGCGCTGTTCAGGCGCGCGCGCCCGCCATCGGGCCCACTGTCGGGAATGAAAAGATCCTGCGGGTGAAACTTCGGAAACAGCTTCTCCACCAGGCCGCACACGAATACCACCGGGAGCACCCACTGCCGCGCTTCATGCGCGCTCAGCACGTGGACCACGTTGCGCCGACCGTCCTCCATCCGCAGGGGCTTCAATCGCAGCACCGCTCTCACCGCCTGCCAGAATGCTTCGAGCGGCATCTCCTGCCGCGCATCCAGTGCCTCCGCCGCTTCCACCAGCGCCTTGTCGAACTGGTCCAGCGCCGCCGCCTGGCTGCGCCACACTTGCCATCCCTCGCGAACCGCCGGATCGGGCCTGGCCGGCCGGAAGAAGTTCCGCAGCAGCCGCAGCCGCGCCGCCCAGTTCTTAGGCGTGAGCGTGAATAGCCGCCACTCCTCGATTTCCCCGAGCGAGTCCAACTTATGCCCTAGCGCTTCTGCCCCCGGCGCTTGCGCCAGAGCCTTCAGCCCCCCCAGGCCGGCATTCGGCACCTGCTCGCGGACCGCGAAATCGAAGCGATCCATGGCGTTCGAATCGGCGAAGCGCGGCGAGAGGCGCAACGCCGCCAGGGTCGCGCCGTAGTCCCATCCGCCCAGCATGGCATCCACCGTCGAGGTGACGAATCGGATGGCCGCATGTTCGTCGAGGCGCGCATCGAAATAGAAGTGCGCCGGAATGCCGAAGCGGTCGAGCGTCGACCGCAGCAGCGGCACATACACGTCCGCGGCGCGTACGATGACGGCCATCTCGCGGAACGGCCGCCCCGCCGCCGCCTGCTCCAGGATGCGGCGGGCGATTTCGTCGGCTTCGCGTTCCATATTCGGCGCGCGGACCAGCGCGATGGCCGGCGCGGGCCGTACCCGCGGCATCGCCTCCCGGTGGAAACCGATCGCCTCCAGACGCGCGCGCACTGCACCGCTGAGATCCCGCTCGTCCAGCGTCAGGGTGAGATCGGCATGCCGCGCGAGGGCCGCGATGACGCCCAATTCCGGGTCGGGCAGGGCGTGAAAACCGTCCAGCCAGATGGTCCCGATACCGCCTGTGCCCTCGCGCGCGATTCGCTCCGCCGCGCGCTGCAGGGATGGCGCGCGCAACGACAGGCCGCGATCCTGCAACATGCGGTCCAGCTCCCTGTAGACGTCGAGGAAAGCTTCCGCCAGAGGCGCATCGGGAAGATGTTGCGCCAGGCGCGCGCTGTCGCAGCCGGCGGAAGCGAATTCCAGGATCGTCCTGGTGAGCGACGCGTAGAAGCCCGAGGTGTCGGCCACGCGCGCGAATTCCGGCCGCGCCACGCGCCGCGCGGCCTCTTCCACCATCAGGTAAACCACCGTGTCGGGCGCCTGCGGAGGCTCGCCGGCCCACGGTTCCACAAACGTCGAGAGCGTCTGAATCAAATTGCGATGGAAAACGAAACCCTCGCGCGCCACCTGATTCTGCAGATGCTGCGCCAGCGTGGCGGTGGGCACCAGGAGGCGGACACCGTGATCTCCGGAGCGCAATGCCTTCCGCAGGCAATCGAGAATGAATGGGGTCTTACCGGAGCCCGCGGGGCCCGTGAGCAACCGCACGGCTCCAGTGTAGCGCGTGGGGCTGTGTGGCACCTGGGCGGCGGAAAAGCGTGAGGTAATATGAATAGCGGAGGTCCGCATGAAATTCCGTATCGGGTCCCTCTGCCTGCTTCTCAAGCTGACCGTCGCTTTCGCGGGCGATGGCATTCCTCCACGCGGCACCGCCGACGATTACCCGGCGCACCAGATCTCCGGCAAGGTCGCCATCGGCGCCGCCTGTGTGACCCCCGCCCAGGTGAAAAAGCTCTTCGGCGACGACCTCGATAAGCACGGCTACGTGGTCTTCGAAGTGGGAGTGTTTCCCGTGGCTGCGGCGGACACCGATGTTTCTCCGGACGATTTCAAGCTCCGGCAGGGCAAGGACCCCACCGTCACCCGCGCTGCCACGCCGCATATGGTGGCCACCGATGTACACCCGCAGAGGTCGCCCGATACGTCGGTACCCGGCAAGATCAACGTGCGAACGGTGGACACTATCGGCGTGTATAGCGGTCCTAACGGGCAGCATGGCGTCTACACCGACACCCAGGTCGCGGTCAGCAATTCCCCTCCACCCCAGTCGCCTCCGCCCCCGGCGCGATCCGCCACGAATGACGGGCTCGAACAGCAGCTCGATGAGAAATCGCTGCCCGACACGAAGACCAGGCGGGCCGTGGCGGGCTATGTATTCTTCCCCAAGCCGTCGGCCGACAAGCACGCCGATTACGAACTGCTCTACTTCGGGCTGGACGGCCAGGTTAGTCTGAAGCTCTCGCCGCCGAGTAAGCCGTAGAGGATCGAGGCCCCGAGGGCCGTGCCCAACGGTGTAGGACTGTACATTCTTCACAACGATTGCGGTAAAAAAATAGGTACGCGCAAATACTGCACGCCTGGATTAAAGATAACTAATAGGTAGCAAAATACTTAACTAACGGCAATCGAAGTGCATTGTGTTCTCCCCTTAAGAGTCTCCCTGGCGGAATCGGTGATTGTAGGCGCAAGGTGTCTTGGGGGATTTTGCTGCCTGACCGAATCCTCGAGGTTCGGCAACCGGCAAGTGAGTATGCGGCCGCAGTGCCGCTCCATGCGGAGTCGCCGACTCCGTGACGTTTATATCAGCACTGGCCGCAGGGTCAAATCAGCGAATCGGAGTCCAAACTCGTGACGACCATAATTGAATTCGGGCAACTGCGAAACTGCTTTCGATGCGGAAGCGAATTTCGTGGCGAGAGCGGCAAAAGAGTCTGTCCGACCTGCGCGGCCCCCAGGGACGCCGAGAAGCCCCTCAATCGGACGCTCAGCTTTCGCGAGAGGCAGGTTGTACATCTTATCTGCCAGGCTAAACTCAATAAGGAAATTGCTTACGAGTTGCACCTCACGGAAGGGACCGTCAAGGAATACCTGAACCGGATCTTCCGCAAAGTTGGGGCTACCAATCGCACCGAACTGGCCATTTGGGCAATTACCACCCAAGGCGGTGCCCGGGTGGCTGTGAACGGCATGACAGCGATGGAGAATTGATCTTTCAGGCTCTCAACGCGGATTCCGGCCGAGTGAGGATCGGAGTGCCGGGCGGCGTGCCATTGGCAGCATCATGCGAGCAGTTCGCGGTACCAGGGAATGGTTCGCGCCAGGCCTTCCGCCAGCGTGAAGAGCGGCAGCCAGCCGAGCATGGCCCGCGCCCTCTCCGCGCTCAGAAACTGGCGGCGAATTTCGTTGGAGGCTTCGCTGCGCACCTCCGGCTCCAGCGGCGATTGCATGGCGCGCAGGATCTCCTTCACCAGGCACAGCACCGTGATCTGGCTTTCGTATGAGAAGTTGAACGCCTGGCCGCGCAGTTCGGGACGGCGGTACAGTTGTTCCGCCAGAAGCATGTAGGCCGCGGCGCCATCTTCCACGTAAAAATAGTCGCGGACAAACTGTCCGTCCGAGCGGATTACGGGCCGCTCGCCGCGCAACACCGAGCGGATAGTCCCCGGAACGATGCGGTTCCAGTTCAGGTCGCCGCCGCCAAAGAAATTGCCGCAGCGGGTCACTGCCACCGGCAGGCCGTAAGTTTTGGCGTACGCGTGGGCAATCAGGTCGGCGCATGACTTGCTGACATCGTAGGGATGTTTTCCCTGCAACGCCGTGTCTTCGTTGTATGGGAGGACTTCCTGATCGCCGTAAGCTTTATCGGAAGACGCCACTACGATGGAGCGGACCCCCGGCGATCGCCGGCAGGCCTCCAACAGGTTCCACGTACCTTGAATGTTGGTCTCGAATGTGGAGATGGGGTTGCAATTGGCGACGCCCACAATCGCCTGGGCCGCCAGATGGATAACGGTGTCGGTCTCGTATTCGCCGATTACCCGCTCCAGAACGTCGCGATCGCGGACATCGCCACGCACTACGGTGACCTGTTCGATGAAGCTGGATCGGACCAGTTCTCCGCGCGGTACCCAGTCGCGTACCAGGCAAACCACGTCGGCGCCGGCCTCGACCAGGCGGCGAGTCAGCCAACCGCCGACCAGCCCTGTGGCGCCAGTGACGAATACCGCACGGTCCCGCCAAAAGTTACGCTCATGGTCCATCTTCGATTAGGGTACGAAAACTCGGGTGGATTGCTCCACTAGGCATTTGGGCATGGAACTTGTGTTGTCTTTGGTTATGGCCTCGTCAGAGCAATAGTTGCCTTTCGAACCAGTTTGATGTCCCTGGTAAACGCTACACCGGTGCGGTAGATCAAGCCGGCGTCGCCCACTTCTCATCGGCGGGCGGGATACGGGCAAGTGCGCCAGATTCTGGCCCCGGCACACCGCCGGTGGGTGTCCGCTACCGGACGCCGTAGTGCCATAGAAGGACGGCTGCCAGCTCATTTCCTCTTATCGTCAATCGAGTAGAGATGGCGACACGTGTGCAAGGCACCAACGGACTTTGGAATTAATCCCCAGCAAACATAAGAAGTTTTCGATGGGGGAAGCCAGGGCCGACCGCCAACCTTTCGACGGCGCCTCGGAAAGGAAGGATTATGACACCAAGCTGGGACATCGGCAGGCTCGCTCTTTTGTTGTCGACGGCTGTCATAGCACAGGCCGCTGGGCCACAGTTGGAATTCGAAGTCGCTTCCATCAACCGACCGACCCATGGGCCGCGGACAATTTCAAGTACACCCTGGGGAGATTCTTGAGATTACGACCTGCACATGGAGTTCGCGCCCGAGGCGCCGGCGCCCAGAGCGGGCGAGGCAGTCGCGAGCGAGCCGACTGGTCCGAGCTTCATGATGGCGCTGCAGGAATAGTTGGGCCTCAAGCTGGAGAGCCAAGGGGCCGGTGGAGTTTCTGGCGATCGACCGGCCGTCGGAGAATTAAGGGCACGTTGGAGGCAATGATGAAGAAGATGGTAGTGGTTGGCTTGTGCGCCGCTGGGGTTGCGATCTGCCAGCAGCCCAAGTTCGAGTTGGCAGACGTGCATTCGAGCAAGACCTCGCGCGGCGCAGCGCAGAATTTTGGCGGCGTGCTGCGAGCCGGGAAGTACGTCAATCGGGACGTGACCATGCTCGGGCTGATCGAAGCGGCGTACAAGGTGAAGGAAGACGCGATCGCGGGCGGCCCGGGGTGGGTGGCCTCAGATCTGTTCGACATCATTGCGAAGGTCCCGGAAGGCACCAAGATGGCGGAAGCCAACCAGATGCTGCAGTCGCTGCTGGCGGAGCGGTTCAAACTGGTGGTCAAGCAGGAAACGCATCCGGTGCCGCGGTATGTGCTCACGGTGGGCAAGGGCGGGTCGAAGCTGAAGCCGGCGAGTGGATCGGGACAGGGCTGCCAGGCGGTGCAGCAGCCGGGTGGGGGCCGCGGGAGCGATTCGGCTTTTTTGCAGAACTTCATGGTCGAGTGCCATAACATGACGGCAGCGGAGATCGCGGACAACCTGTATCAGATGGGGGGCGGCGGGTATTTCGATCACGAATTGACCGACGAGACGAAGCTCAACGGTTCGTTCGACTTCAAGCTTGAGTGGACCTCCCCGGTCGCGCTCGTGGCCAAAGGCGCCGGCGGCATTTCCATCTTCGACGCAGTGGACAAACAGTTAGGACTCAAGCTGGAGCTCAAGGACGTGCCGATGCCGGCGCTGGTGATCGAGAGCGTGAATCGCAAGCCGACGGCGAATGAGCCGCGAGTGGAGAAGGAACTGGCGCTGGAGCCGGCGAAGTTTGAGGCGGCGTCGATCAAACCGGCCACGCCGGACAACCAGATGACCGGGCTGCTTTACCAGGGCGGGAGCACGATGCGCGCCGGGGGGACCTTGCGCAATCTGATCTCGATGTCGCTACAGGTCTCTCCGAACTTCGGAAAGGACATCGTGGTCGGGCTTCCGAAGTTTGCCGATGAAACGCACTGGGAAATCAACGCGAAGGTGCCAACCACGGGCGAAGGGGCGCCCAACGTAGTCAACGGAAGGCCGCTGCCTCCGCCGCTGAGCATCGGGTTGGAGATGCTGAATAGCTTATTGATCGACCGCTTCGGGCTGAAGACTCACCGGGAGCAGCGGGAGATTACGGTGTACGTGCTGACGGCGGGGAAGGGCAAGCCGAAGATGACGGCGGCAAAGGATTCGGACCGGACCGACTGCAGACCTGCGCCGAACGCAACACCGCCCCTGCCGGGGATTCTGATGACCGAATGTACGAACACCAGCATGGGTGAACTGGCCGGGAATATGCAGCGAATGGCGCCCGCGTACATCGATCATCCGGTGGTGGATGAGACGGGGGTCGAGGGCGGCTGGAACTTCTTTATTGGCTGGACTCCGCGCTCCATGCTGCAACAGATGGACAATTCGAATCAACCGGTGGGGACCGCGGCGGATCCCACGGGGATCTCCTTTTTCGAGGCTCTCGAGCGGGAACTGGGGCTGAAGTTGGTGAAGCAGACGCGGATGTACCCCGTGATCGTGGTGGATCACATCGAGGAGAAGCCGGTGGAGTGACGCCCCCCCTACCGATTGTCATTGGCTAGCGCGTCATTCGCCGGCTCATCGATCATGCCGAGCCGGTGGTTTCGTGGGATGTGGAGGCGCCGGTGATCCCCAACGCCGGGCGATCGAATCCCGCGATCGAATGCACGACCTTAGTTACTTTCGGGCGCGAGATTCAGTTTCCGGTCGTCGATGACCACTCCCTTGCGGTCGCGGCTCAGTAAGAAGTCTCATGGGATCAGCGAGGTGTTACAGAGCCGCGCGCGTCAGCAAGCGGTCTTTGGCCGTTGTGGTAAATCCTCCGGGGCTCTTGCCAGGGGTCCAGGGAGAAACCGAAGCCGTAGCCGGCGCGAGAATCTGGTCCCAACTGGCGGCTTTCGGGAGCAGGCGGGACCGCACAGCGTCGCCCCAGATTTCTTTTGACGAACCTGGTTATGAATCCTGGCGGGTGGGTGAACCGCGCAACCGGTACAGGTCCGCCGTCCCCACAGGCACCGGCAGCATCTTCAGATACAGGAATAACTGGTGCTTGTGATTGATCAAATGCTCCAGATTCCCCAATAGCAGCGTCAGCACCGCTTCGCCATCGGCCACAAATACGGTCGGCAGCTTGCGGCTCAAGTCGGCATCCCGCAACGCGGCGAAGCCCTCCTCGATATGCGCCCCATAAGAGCCGATCCGCTGGCGCGCTTCGTCCGGCCCGCACGCCAAATTCACGGGCAGCGTCCGCAACTTCGCGAAATGCGCCAGCGTATCGGGATGCGCGGCGTACAGCACGGCGCAAACTCCCGCCATACAGTCGAGTAAGTGGCCGAGTAACTCGCAGATCGGCCACGCGCCCGGAATCGGCGGCGTCAACTGTAAGCGATCCGAGGGAACTAAGTCGACTAAGTGAAGCGTCCGCTCGATCTGCTCCTCGATTTTCGCGGCCACCGCCCCCGCGAGCGGATCCACTAATAGCCCCCGCGTCCCCGCCCGCCGCGCCCTCTGCCCGGCGTTGACGGAGGGGCGCCCCCGTTGAAGGTCAACGTAACATCGGCGGTGTGGTCCTTATCGTTGATCTTGACGTCGGCTTTAGTCTTACCCAGGTTATCGAACAGTCCCTCCTCTTTTACCGTCTTCAAAAAGAGGTCGGGATAATCCGGATTATACGGCTTCCCGGGTTTCATCGTCCAGATGCGGTTGATTTCCGCCTCGCCGTCCAGATCGAGACCCACAATGGTTAGTTTGCGCATGGTGAACTGCGTTCCCGCCTCTACCCAAAGAGTCAGCGCGACCACCCGCTTATCGTCGTCCATGGTGCGCCGGGCGGTGACGTCAGCATTCATGTACCCGGCGTGCTTCAGCGCCTTCTTGACGCGATCCAGACCTTCGTTCACCTTGTCGAAATTGGCCAGTTCCCCGGTCTTGAACTCCCCCGCACGCAGTAATTCGTCGGGCGTCAGCGGCGTGGGGCCGTCCACGCCCACCTTTCCCAAATTGTAAGTCTCGCCCTCATCCACCGTTACGGTAACGTCCACGCCGGTCACGTCTTTATTCGGCACCGTCTTGATACTGGGGAAGGAGACGCGCAAGCGTCCGCGCGCTTCATACAGCGGGCGGACCGAGGCGTTGAGCGCATCGCGGAAACGGTCCTCAGTAAATGGCATGCCCACGGCAACCCCTTGAATCACGTCCTGCAGAGTGGCTTGCGAGACTAGCTGGTTGCCCTTGAAATAAATCAGCGCCACGGCGGGCAGCGGGCGGTCGGGATGGAAGGTGATGACGAATTCGCCCGGCCGGTCGGGAACTACCCCGCCGATAATCTTTTCCGTGATCCCTTTGGCCGCCAGATACTCCTCCACCCACTTCACGTAGCGTTGGAACACGATCTGCGAGGCCGGCAGCTTGCCGTTGGCGAACAGCGGATCCTTGGCCTTCAGCGTGGCCGTCAAATCCCGTTCGGAAACGTGCAGATCGTCGAAATGCACGGGGTATACCTGCTCGATTTCGGTCACCGTAAACGTTGCCACGAACCCGCGCGTGCCCACCTGGGGCGCGAACTGGTAGCTCACCGTATCGAACGCGCCCGAAGCCAGCAGGCGGTCGCGCGCGCCGTCGAATTCCACCCGTCCCACCACCTGGCCCACTTTCAGGCCCGCAATCGCCAATACCTGTTCCAGGGAATAGCTGTGATTGCCTTCCACCTTCAGGCTTTCGATGGGCCAACGGCCGTCCACCGGAGCCTTGGTGGCCTTCTTCTGAGCCGGCTGGGACGCCTGCGCGAATCCGAGGCCCGCCGCCAGCATCAGAAATGGTAACAGCCATTTCATATCTTTATGGTAGACGTTCCGG
>CAZARO010000005.1:0-18712 GCA_964487165.1 uncultured Solibacteraceae bacterium
AAGAGTTGCCGCGATACTGCCAGTGGTAGTCAGCTGAGAATCGACCGCTCCCTCGCGGTCGCGGCTCGGTAGGCTCTTGCGAACACGGAGGCGCCATTCCGAGCTGCGCTAGCAAGCGGTTCTTCGAATCTTGCAACTCCTTCAGCTAACCGCGACAATCGAGGCTATCCTGGACCCATGAACGCTCTCCCGATACGAGAAGCCAAGCCGGAGGACTGCGGCGCGCTGGCGATCTTGCGCCATCGCCTCTGGCCGGATTCGAGCGTCGAAGAGCACGCGCACGAATTGACGCGGCTCCTGGCTGGAGGGTCCGGCAGTACGCTGCCAACGGTGATACTGGTTGCCGAGAACGCGCAGGGCGAGATCGTCGGGTTCGCCGAAGCAGGATTGAGATCCCACGCCGATGGGTGCGATCCGTCGCGTCCCGTCGGGTACCTCGAAGGCTGGTACGTACTTCCGGAGTGGCGCCGCAAGAATGTGGGAGCGCAGTTGTTGGCGGAATGTGAAGCGTGGGCCCGGTCCCACGGCTGCCGGGAGATGGCTTCCGATACCTGGCTGGATAACGTGGACGCGCAACGCGCGCACGAAGCGCTGGAATTCGAAGTGGTGGACCGCTGCGTGAATTACCGGAAGCGTCTATAGTTTGATGTTGAGGTACCACCTCGAAAAGTAGCCCTTTCAGGGCAGCTGGCGGACACTTACCCCGCCTTTGTCCGTCGCGGTCTCTCCTCGCGCGTTTCGCTGAGCGCCCGCGCGAGCAAGGTCTTGACGACCGCTTGACGGCTTATGTTGAGTTGTGCGGCGCGCGCGGGCGTCGCTTTCCAGGGGGTGACAAGGTGATGGCATTCGCCTTCAGCGTCATGCCTGATCTCGAAGATCACGGAACAGGGGCGACCGCGACACCATCCTATCGCGCGAAACTGTTCCGGATCGTCGTTCTTCTGGTCCACGAGATAGACTTGATCGAAAATCTCTTGCGCTTCCTTCAGGCTCACTCCGTGCTTTTGCTTGACGTCCAGTTGGTAGCTCTCGTCCTCGCCCAGCACTAGGGACGCGGTACAGGGCGCGCACACGATGGCGAGGGTCGCGGCCCAGCCCGAAGGAGCAAGCACGATTCCGGTCTGCCGCGCCACGCGCGCGAGGAAACGCTTTGCGGCGGGGGCCAGGCGCGAATCGGTGCCAGGGGCGACTCCGAAACTCGCGTCAATCGGAAGGGCGCCTTCGGCGAGCTCCATTTTCGCCGGCATGGGCATCAACGCGGGCGCGGCCGCGCGAACCACCTCGGCGCAAAAAAGGGAGAAGACAAATGCCGCTTGGCGCATCCACTATAGTGTAAAAGATGTCGCTGAGAATCTGGCTGATTCGCCACGGACAAACCGCTTGGACGGTCTCGGGAGCGCACACTGGCAGGACCGACCTGCCGCTTACCGATGCCGGACGCCAAAACGCCATCGGGGTGGGCCGCTGGCTGGCCGGCCGCAAGTTCGCGCTGGTGCTGGTGAGCCCGCTTTCCCGCGCGCGCGAAACCTGCCGCCTGGCGGGCTATGGCGACGTCGCCCAGGTGGACCCGAATCTCGCCGAGTGGAACTACGGCGACTATGAAGGCCGCACCACCGCGGAGATCCAAAAGGAAACGCCCGGATGGTCGCTGTGGCGCGACGGTCCGCTGCACGGGGAGACGGTGGCGCAGGTGGGAGTCCGCGCGGAAGCGGTGCTGGCGCGCGCTGCCGCGGTGGATGGCGACGTGGCGTTGTTCGCGCACGGACATCTGTTGCGCATCCTCACGGCGAGCTGGCTAGGTCTCGCGCCGGATTGCGGCCGCCTGTTCGCACTGGCCACCGCGACGGTAAGCACTCTCGGGTTCGAGCGCGAGACGCACGTGATCTCGCAATGGAATTTGCCCACTTCGTAGTAACAAGCTTTCCGCACCCCTCGACGCGACTGCGGCGCAACTTCGGGAAGCAGAGTGGGGCGGGATGGCATCCTGCCACACATTAGGCGCGCCCGTGCCAACCAGCAGGTGCACGTGATGCGGAGTTCACGAGTGCCTGAGCCCATAGCTGACTGCTTCGTCTTTCGTAACCTTTCCCCTTTCCCGCAGTATCCCTATTGATGACGGCCGTACTTCGGGACCTCCACTATTCCCTGCGCACGCTTCGTAAGTCGCCCCTGTTTACTTCCGTCGCGGTGCTCTCCCTCGCCCTCGGAATCGGCGCAAATGTTGCGATTTTCACGCTGGTGAATCAGCTCATTCTGCAAATGCTGCCGGTGAGCCATCCGGAACAGCTCGTGCTGCTGAGCGCGCGCGGCCACCACTACGGCAGCAACACCGGTGAGCACTCGCTCTCCTACCCGATGTACCAGGACTTCCGCGACAAGAACCAGGTCTTCAGCGGCCTGGTCTGCCGCTATGGCGACACTTTCAGCGTGGGCTTCAATGGCAGAACGGAGTTGGTGGAAGGCGAAGACGTCTCCGGGAACTATTTCTCCGTGCTCGGCGTGGGAGCCGCATTGGGACGCGTGTTCGACGCCGCCGACGACGTGACGGAGGGCGGCCACCCGCTCGCCGTCCTGAGCTACCAGTACTGGAAAACGCGCTTCGCCGCCGACCCCGGCGTGGTGGGCAAGAAGATCGTAGTGAACGGCTATCCGCTCACCATTATCGGGGTCAGCCAGGCCGGCTTCGACGGCGTACACCTCGGCTATTCTCCGCAGATCCGCGTGCCTATGGCCATGCATGACGTGCTACCGAAAACGCCGTTCCCGGAGTTGAAGAACCGCCGGCGCCGCTTCGTGGAGGTCTACGGTAGATTGAAGCCGGGTGTCACGTTGGAGAGCGCCAAAGCCGGCTTGCAGCCGCTCTTCCACCAGATACTGCAGATGGAAGTCGAGATGCCCGCCTTCGCCAAGACCACCGATTATACCCGCCAGCATTTCCTGGCGATGTCCATGGACGCGCTGCCGGCTTCCAAAGGCCGTTCGCAATTGCGCGACCAGTTTTCCAAACCGCTCCTGGCGCTGATGGGCATCGTGGCGATGGTGCTGCTGATCGCCTGTTCCAATCTCGCAAACCTGCTCATCGCACGGGCGTCCGGACGGCAGAGAGAAGTCGCCATTCGCCTCGCTCTGGGCGCTACGCGGCGGCGGCTGATCGGCCAACTACTCGTGGAAAGCGTCGTTCTGGCCGCGGCCGGCGGAGCCATCGGCCTGGGTCTGGCGGTATTCCTGGACCGTGCCCTCCTGGGCTTCTTGCCGCGCGGCCTCTCAGTGCTCAGCGTCTCCATCAGCCCCGACGCCACCGTGCTGCTGTTTGCCCTTTTGGTATCCCTGATCACCGGACTGATCTTCGGGTTGATGCCGGCGCTGCAGGCCACGCGCCCGCAATTGGCGTCGACGTTGAAGGAGCAAGCCGGCGCAGTAGTCGGCGGCACCGCGGTGTTGCTGCGCAAGGGTCTGGTAGTGGCGCAGGTGGCGCTCTCTTTGCTGTTGCTCATCGGAGCGGGGCTCTTCGTCCACAGCCTCAAAAACCTCAAGGAACTGGACCCCGGATTCCGCACCGCGAACCTGGTGAGCTTCGCGGTGGACCCCACCCTCAGCGGCAGGCCGCAAGCCTGGTCGCTCGACTATTACCGGCGACTCAGCGAGCGGCTGCAATCGCTCCCCGGCGTGACTTCATCCACCCTGGCCGTGATTCCCGTGCTGGACGGCAACGAGTGGGACAACACCGTCACGGTGGAAGGCTACTCTCCGAAAGTCGGCGAGTTTGTCGATCCTCACATGCAGTTCGCCTCGCCGGGCCTCTTTCAGACCTTGGGAATCCCGATCCTGGCAGGACGCGATTTTCGCGTCGCGGACGATGCCGCGGCTCCCAAAGTGGGCATCGTGAACCAGCGATTCGCGCGCAAGTATTTCGCCAACACGAACCCCATCGGCCGTCATGTGGGCAACGGCGGAAATCCGGGAACCAAGCTCGATATCGAGATCGTGGGAGTGGTGGGCGACACGAAATACGAGAGCATGCGCGACGAGGTCCCTTACGAACTGTACGTACCTTACAACCAGCAGGAATTCGTGGTGGGGATGACTGCTTATGTCCACGCAACGGCCGACCCCGCCGGACTGTTCTCAACACTGCGGAAGGTGGTGACGGAACTCGATCCCGACGTCCCGCTCTACCAGATGCGCACGCTCGATCAGCAGGTGGAGAATTCGCTCATCACCGAACGGCTGCTGGCTACGCTCTCCGGCGGCTTCGGCCTTCTGGCGACGCTGCTCGCGGCCATGGGGCTCTACGGCGTGATGGCCTTCATGGTGGCGCGCCGCACGCGTGAGATCGGAATTCGCATGGCGCTGGGAGCGAGTGGAGGGTCGGTAGTCTGGCTGGTGATGCGCGAAGTGATGCTGCTTGTGATGCTCGGCGTGGTCATCGGGCTGCCGGCGGCGTTGGCCCTCACGCGCCTGGTGCGCACCCAGCTATTCGGAGTGGACCCGAGCGACGGCCTGACGCTATCCCTGGCGACGGCCGGCATCGCGGCCGTCGCGCTGCTCTCCGGTTATCTCCCCGCACGCCGGGCGACAGGCATCGATCCCATGCGCGCACTGCATTGGGAGTGAAAGGAAGCTTTCAGTATCCTCACGCGCCTGTGGCGCTATCCACGGAGCCTGAAACTTTGACAAGCCAAGTGGGGCAGGTTGGCAACCTGCAGCGGGTTGGCAACGTTGGCAACCCGCCCGGTCCGCACCATCGATACCGCGGAAGGCCGATTGCCAATCGGCCGCAGGATGCCATCCTGCCCCACTTAGGACGCTTTGCGCCAACCAGAATTCAACAACTTACAGACTGCGTAATGAAGTTTCTGGAGAGCTTGCGCGCCAATGAGCCCGTGGCCGACGGCCGCAACCTTCCGCAGCGCCCGCGGCAGCTTTCAGCCGAAAGCTCGAAGCTCACTTTCCCTTCGGCACCACCAGATTCACCCGCACCGCCTTCGCGCCCGCCTGCGCCTTCCCCGTCCGCACCAGCAATTGCAGCGCCGCGACCGCCGAGATCACCCGCGTGACCACGCGATTGGCATCGATGCCGGTGAGCACGGCGATTTGCGGCGACGGCAGGAAAATCTCCATCACGCGGATTCTGTCCTCGCCGCTTTGCACATGGATCACCAGCTCTTCGTCGTCTTTAAGCGCCCGCTGCATGGCGCCGATCTGATGGAGGATGATACCGCCGGGATTATCGGCCGACGGGGCCACCGGCGACGGGTCCTGCATCGCCGATTGGATCGCCTGCTGCGCCAGTTGCTTGGTGAGATCCGCAAAAGCCATTCTGGCTTGATGCTAGCATGTGCCGGCCCGTGAGAACCTATAAACATGCGCGGTTTCGAAAGTTTATCGGAGCGCGAAATTCTGGCGCTCGCCATTTCCCTCGAAGAAGAAGACGAAAAAGTGTATGCTAATTTCGCCGAGGGCTTGCGCCAGGATTTTCCGGCAACTGCGGCAGTCTTCGACGGCATGCGACTGGAAGAGTCGGGCCATCGCCGGAGGCTGATCGAGCTTTCCCAGAAGAAATTCGGCGACCACATTCCACTCATTCGCCGCCAGGACGTTCGCGGCTTCGTCAATCGCAAGCCCGTGTGGATGATTCGGCCCGTGAATCTGAAAACGGTACGGAATTTCGCGGCGTCTATGGAGGTGGAGACACGCCTGTTCTATGAAAAAGCCGCGGCCCGCAGCAGCGACGCCCACATCCGCCAGTTACTCGACGACCTGGCGCAGGAAGAGCGGACGCATGAGGACCGCGCCGAGCAACTGGAAGAGGACAAGCTCGGCGGCGACGTGCGCATGAAAGAGGAAGAGGCCAACCGCCGCCTGTTCGTGTTACAGATCGTGCAACCGGGCCTGGCGGGCCTGATGGACGGCTCGGTCTCGACCCTGGCTCCGGTGTTCGCCGCGGCCTTCGCCACGCACCGCCCGTGGGACGCGTTCCTGGTGGGGATGGCGGCGTCGCTCGGCGCGGGCATCAGCATGGGCTTCGCCGAAGCGCTTTCCGACGACGGCAGCCTCACCGGCCGCGGCCACCCCTGGATGCGCGGCCTGATCTGCGGCCTTATGACCACCCTCGGCGGTATCGGTCATACCCTGCCGTTCCTCATCCCCGGCTTCACGGCGGCCATGACCGCGGCCATATGCGTGGTGGTGGCGGAGCTGGCGACGATTTCGTGGATCCGCAAAACGTACATGGAGACGTCGGCGGTTTCGGCGATCCTGCAAGTGGGTTTGGGCGGCATACTGGTCTTCGCGACAGGCGTGCTGATCGGCAGTTCTTAGATTCTTACATCGAAGATCTAAAACATGAATACTTCAACATTTGCTCCGAGGCCGGCTCGAAGGCTTCAAGTCGCCGCGGGCCGCCGCCATTCTGACTTCCGACAGCCCGCCAGGGCTGTCAGACTTCTTCGGACCCGTAGGGTCCGCTTCTGTCTTCCCAAATCCTGAAAGGATTTCGAGGGCGGAGCCCTTGTTTAGAGTTCCTGGAGAATCGATGATCTACCGCGTTGTAACCCTTGCGCTGATAGGCGCAACCCTGCTGGCCGTCGCCGTATCGGCCCAAAACCCTACTGAATTGGAAAAAAACAAAGGAGTCGGCGACTCGCCCGATATCGCGCCCGCCGCGGCGACGGACCTGCGCCCCGATCTCACCCACTCCGCCGTGCGCGCTGCCATGCGCAAAGTGGCCGACTGGCAATTGGAACGCGCCCGCCCCTATTTCAGCACCGACTGGACCTTCGCCGCTCTGTATGACGGATTCATGGCCGCTTCCGCCACCCTGGGCGACGCGAAATACGAGCAGGCCATGCGAGGGATGGCAGCCAAGCTGAACTGGCAGCCCGGCACACGCCCCGAGCATGCCGACGATGTGGCCGTAGGGCAGGTATATCTCGAGTTATATCTCAAGCACAAGGATCCGCGGATTCTCCCACCACTGATTGAGCGGTTCGCTTACCAGATGGCATTGCAAGACGACCCTTCGAAGCCCCTCTGGTGGTGGTGCGATGCGCTTTTCATGGCGCCGCCCACGCTGGCGCGCCTCTCGAAAGCCACCGGAAAGGCCGAATATCTCGCTTTCATGGATCGCGAATGGTGGATCACGTCTAAGTTGTTATACGATCCCGAGGAGCACTTATATTTTCGCGACGCCACTTACCTCGGTAAGCACGAAGCGAACGGACGCAAGCTCTTCTGGTCGCGAGGCAACGGTTGGGTGATGGGCGGAATCGCGCGCGTGCTGGATTACATGCCCAAGGACTACGCGGAGCGTCCTAAATATGTATCGCAGTTCCGCGAAATGGCCGCGGCGCTAATCAAGGTGCAGGGCGACGATGGCCTGTGGCGATCCGGCCTGCTGGATGCGCAGGCTTATCCGCTTCCCGAAGTTTCCGGGTCGGCGTTCATCGCCTATGCGCTCGCCTGGGGAGTAAATCAGGGCGTTCTCGACCGCCAGACTTACGCTGCCGCGGCTCGCAAGGCCTGGGCGGGATTGCTGACCCACGTGTACGCGGACGGACGCCTGGGCTGCATTCAGCCGGTGGGTGCGGCGCCGGGGCAATTCAAACCGACTTCCAGTTACGTGTACGGCGTGGGAGCTTTTCTACTGGCTGGGTCGCAGATGGACCGGCTTCATTTCTGAAGCGTAATCGTCCGTCCGGTGCGTGCCGATTCCCGGGCGGCATCCAGGATCTCGATGACGATCACGTTGTTCTCGAGCGACGAGAGGCCGTAGGGCTTGAACTGTCCGCGGGCCACACCGATGAGGTACGAAATGTAATTGGCGTCCTGCGGCTTCAACGCCGGCAGAGTGGGCGTCTCCTCGGTCTTCGCTCCCGCCAGGCGCACGCGCAGGCTATCGCCGCCAGTGGCGATGGCATATCCGGTGGCGCCGTAGACTTCAAAATCCTTACGCCCCACGGGCCAGTTCCACGATGCCTGAATCACGCCCTGCGCTTTGGGATATTCCAGCAGCACCGTGGCTTCGTCGTCCACGTTGGTGTAAATCGCGGGCTTATCGGTCTGCGTCAGTGCGGTCACTTTCAGGGGCCGCTGATTGTCCATCAGCCAGGTCATCAGGTTGGCGCCGTAGCAGCCGAAATCGAACAGCGCGCCGGCGCCGTTCTTCACCGGATCGTTCAGCCAGGCGAAAAATTCCGGCTGCACGTTGATCTCCCGCGGGCCCTGGTGTCCGTCCATGGCCACCATCCGGCGGATTTCGCCACCCGCCTTCTGTTCGTGCAGCAGGTTCCAGATCTCGCCGTGGCTGCGATACCAGGTGGTCTCGTAATTGACGAAGACGGGAGTGTTGTTCTTCACTGACGCCTGCTGGATGGCGCGCGCCTGCTTCACATCCACCGCCAGCGGCTTTTCCATCATCACCGGTATGTGGCGCACGGTCGCCGCCTCCACTACGCGGAGGTGCGAGTAAGTGTCGGTAAATGTCGTGACTGCTTCCGGCTTCACCGTATCCAGCATCTTATCGAGATCGGTGAATAGCTGATCGCTGGCGAAGTGTTCCGAGGCGGCGTACTTTTGGAGCAGAGCGGGATCGGGATCCCAAACCGCGACGATGACTATATCGGCCGCCCGGCGGTGTGCGCTGTTCAAGAATCCGGTGACGTGCCCGTGATTCAACCCCGCGATGGCGACGCGCAACGGCTTCACCTCCGGCGTTTGCGCCGCGGCGAAGCGGGTGGCGACAGCCGAAGCGATAAGAGCGAAGAAGAATGGACGATTCATAATTTATTTACCTGATTTATTTACCGGGGCAATGCAGCAGATCGAGCAACCGTGGCGCCGCCGGGCAGTAGCGGTGCGCCTCCCATCCCAGCGCGCCCGAGAGCACCAGCACAATCACGAACGGAATCCAGGTGGACCGCATCACGCCGGCCATCCAGTTATGATGATGTTCCTTCGAAACGCGCGTCAATGTGCCGGCCAGCACCACCTGCGCGGCGGCTTCCGGCAGAATGTGGGGCGCGGCCACCACCAGATAAACGCCGCCTCCCAGAATGCACGCGACTACCGCGGCCAGCAACAGGACCACCAGCCAGCCATCGTTGTCGCCGCCACCACCACCGCCGCCGCCGAAGTTGCCGGACCACCAGTGGCCGCCGGACGATCCTGTCGATGGCTGGGCGACCAGAGCAGCGGCCTCATTGCCTTCCCAGGAATCGCTGGCGCCCCCGCCGCCGGAATCGCCCCCGCCGAATCCGGAGAAGCCGCGTCCGGAGCCGCTTCCGCCCGAGCCGCCGCCGAAACTGAGCGAGCCGCCGGAGGAACTGCGGCCGCCTACGAAACTAAAGCCGCTCAATCGCGAACCCGCCTGCTGGCGCACCGACACATACCAGATCCAAATGCGTACCAGCAGAAGGAACACCGCGTACGAGGCCAGCACCGCGAGGGGATAGCGGAAGCGAAGCGAGACGCCGAGTTCCAACAGGCCTTTGCTGGCGAGCACGCCCGATGCGATCACCGCGGCGAGAATCACACTCATGTGGAAGCGGCAGTAATAATCGTGAGCGATGCGGCTCTCGATCTGCGGTACGTCCTCACAGGACCCGGCGTTTCCGGTCGGCGTCATGCCACCCCCGAGATATGAGTTTAGCTCGCTTGAGCACCCGCCATGGCAAAGGGCTTCAGCCAGTTGCAGTATCGACCGATCCCTCGCGGTCGCGCCTCGGTAGACTCCGGCAAACACAGAGCCGTGACCGTCAGGGAGCGGATGCGCAAAACTCCCTCTTCAGCCCGACCGCAGAGCGGAGGCCCGACAAGCTTACGATGTAGCCGTCGCCGAAGCCGCCAGCGTTTCGGTATATTGCGCGTTCGTCTCGTCGCTGTCCTGGTAGTACGAGATCGTCGCAGAGTTGCCGGCCAGGTCCATGATCGCGTAGCCGTGATTGAGGAAGGTGCCGTCGTTGCCGAGGGGCACCGGCACGATGGGAACTTGCGTGTAGATCGGAGTCGCCGGAATCTCGTTGACTCCGATGGGAAACGCTCCGTGGCCGATGCAGCGCGCCAGAACGCCCAGGTATTTCTGATAGATCACCAGGTTGTGTTCATGGCCCCAGAGCCACAGCGCGACATCGGGCAACAGCGGCGACAACTGCCCACTTAAATGGGCATTCACCGATTGGCCGCAGATAGGTTCGTAGGCGGCGAATAACTGGTGGTGTGAGAGCAATACCGTGCGCCGGCCACCGCAGTTCTGAATCTTATCTGTGACCCATGCCACCTCGCTATCTTCCAGGTAAGTGGGCGTGTTGCCCAAAGGGTCGCTGTCGTGCAGCCCGGTATCCATAGCGACGAATTGCCAGTTGTCGTTGCGCAGGCAGAAATAGCTGGCGGGCTGGCCCAATTGGTCGATCAACTTATAGTAAGGGGCGCCCCCGGAGAACATATCGTGGTTTCCGGAGAGCGTATAAGTGGGAATCCTGGTAAGATCCAGCTTGGCCGACCAGATATTGTAGAAATAAGTCTGCATCTCGAAATCGGTTCCGGAGTAATAGACGTCCCCCATGTGGATCACTACATCGGGGTTCTTGCGCGCGATCTGCTCCAGCACGGTGATGGCAGGCTGCTGGCCGGTACCCCAATCGCCCACGATGGCCACGCGGGCATTCGCGGGCAGCTTGCTGTCAATCACGAAGTCGCCTATGTTGGTGTAAACACGGTATGGAATCTTCCCCCGCGAGAGCAGGAATTCGCCGTATTTTACGGCCGTGTCGGCCCAATCGGGGTCGCAATCGCCCATCTTCTGGCTGAGCAGGTCGTGGTAGTGGGTGGCGTCGGCAGTGCGCCCTTCCAGCACCGCCTCACCGTACTGGCGCGCCAATCCCGCGCAATAGCGCAACGGGCTGCTGGCGTCTACGGTGGCGGCGCCGGGCGGGGCGGTTGTAGCCTGGCCTTCCGCGGCGGCCATCTGCTTCATGGGATGGGCCGGGTCCGGGCGGGTAGTGGCGGCAGACTTCCTGGCGACTACTTCATCGACAGCCGATTGCAGAAGCGAGGCGAGCGGATCGCGGAATTGAGTAAGTTTGGCCATATATTATAGTGTCTTCAAATACTCGATCAGGTCCCACTTATCGGAGTCTTTCAAAGCGACTCCGTAAGCGTGGCCTTGATTGCCATTGCCGGGAACGCTGGTGTCCACCCGGAATCCCACCCGCCGCGCTTCCTCGCCGTCCGAAATGAAACCCACATTTTTCGGATCGTATACGTCATAACCGCGGTAAAACACTGGCGGGCGGGCGGAGTCCGGTTGGAGCAGCGCCCAAAGATTGGGAACCGAGCCGTTGTGCAGGTAGGGCGCGCGCGCCCAAATGCCGTCGATGGGAACATTGGCATAGCCATCGGTCTTGTGGTACGCGTCGAAAACGAATGGCGGGCTGTTAATGGCGTGAAACTTGTCCACCAGGGCGACGGTGAAGGAATCCAGCCGGTGGCGATCGGTACCGATGGTTTCGATGGCGGTCACCTGCCCGGTACTGGCGCCGCCGAACGCATGGCACTGGGCGCATTCGCGGTCGTAGATAACCTTGCCGCGCGCCGCCGCGTCCTGCTGGATGGGAAACGGATAGGCCGGCGGCTTCAAGCCCAGCAGAAAATCGGTGACGCGCTTGAAGCTGGCCAGGATCACGCTCTTGGGCGTCGCGCCGATGGCCATGGCGGCGGCGAAATTGCGTTCCGTAATATTGTTGTTATTGCCGTCCCAATGGAGGTTCATTCCCACCCGCGGCTGCTGGTTCCAAACTTGCGGCAGGTCCACCGTCCCGATCGTGCCGTCGTCCGGCATGTGGAAGACGTTGAACTTGGTGGGATTGAACGTGTCGGTGCGTCCGCGGCCCTGCTGCGGCCGCGTTAGCTGCCAGGCGTACGCCCACTTCTGTTGGGCGAGTCCCTGCTGCACTCCGGGAATGATGAGATAGCGGTAGACCAGTCCCTCCGTCCAGGAGAATTGGTGCAGTTTGGCGATCGCGGCCATCAGGTTGTCCGGCGTAAATCGCGGGTCGGCGGCGCAGCCGTAGAGGAAATTCTGGAACCCCTGCAGATCCAGCGTATGGGCCGGCGAGCCGAGCAGTACCTCGGGCTGGCTATCGACGGTGCGGCGGAAAACGCCGGTGTGACAGAGCGAGCAGTTGGCCTCCACGGAGTCATATCCGATATGGCGTTTGGCGAAACCGATCGGCAGATCCCCGCCGTTCTCGTAGATCAACCCGAGCGACGCCCACCCGCCCGGCCCTGGCAGTTTGTCGGCGAACATTTCGGGCAGCACTTTCCAGATCCAGTAAGGGATGCGGCTGTCCGAGCCGAGTCCGATGGCGCCGTGCTTGTAATGGTCTTCCACCGCCGGATAAGTAACATCCGGCTCGGCGCGCAGCAGGTTGTCCCACAAGACGTAGCCCGCGCATGCGGCGAACAAGACCAGGATCGCCGCGCCCACGCGGACGCCGGGCATGCGGAAACAGCGCCCCACCCAGGCAAAGAAGTCCACGAACATGCGCACCACCGTGGGCCCGAGCCGATTCCCGCTGGGAGCCGCCAGTTGCAGCAGAATTCCCTGCGCCACGCCGAAGGATCCGTCCGCGATCAAGTACGAGAGGAACAGCGGATTGGAACGCCATTCGATCAGCCAGAACGTCGCCGCCAGGAATCGCGACAGCACCAGCAGCCAGGAATGATCGGGGTCGCGCAGCGGCGCCAGCGCGGCGGGGATGTAGAAGATGCTCAGCGCCAGCACCATCACCGCGTGCGCCTGGTTCCATACCACCGTCGGCAGCCCTAGCGGCAGCCCCAAGGCGGCGTTCACCGAGTCCGGCATGAAGAGTTCTTGCGCCACGAACAGCAGATTGAAGACAATCCCCAGCCACACTACCAGGCTGAACCATCGGGCCGCGGGGTTCGATTTCGGCTCCATGTCGCTCTCCGGTCAGCGGCCCGCCGCACGGGTGGCGGAGGGCGCGTCGGCAGTATCTTCCAGGTGACTTAGCATAAGTGGAAACACGTCGTTCGCGGCGTTCTTACCGTAGATGCAATCTATGTGGCCATAGCCGGGAATCACGTGGCGGCTATAGAGGCTGGCGCCGTTGGCCTGGCACAGAAGATCGTAAGTTTTTTCGGTGCTCTCCGGCAGGAAGCACTCGTTTTCGGCGCCATGCAGGAACGCGATGGGAATCGCCAGCCGTTCGAGGTGCGGCAGGTAGACGTCCGCGCCCGAGAAGTCCACCAGGTGGCCCGTGCGCGCCAGCAGCGCGATGTGCTCGAACGAGCGGACATTGGCCACGCCGAAAAGTTCGTGCAGGGTGTCGTGCGTAAGCTGATTGAGTTGTTCGTGCCGGTAAAGCGGCGCGTACATAAAGGAAATGCGATGGCACACCGGGTTGTCGCATTCCTCGCGCAGCGCCAGCGGATAGAGCTTCAGGGCGTCATCGTAGAGGCGCTCGCGCCAGTCGGCGTGGCTGTCCACGTAAGCGGTGAGCGATTTCACGCCCAGCTCGTCGAGAAACGAAGGCAGGTGCAGCCCCGTCTTGATCTTCGTCATGGTGGGCACCACGAAGTGCGTGGCGATCTGCGAGCAGACCGCCGAGCGCACGCCCCGCAGCCCCGCCAGCATACCCATGAAGAACGTTGTCGAACCCCAGCAGTGGACTACCATCTGGACGCTCGGCGCGCCCGTGAGTTCCATCACCTTGGCGACGGCGGCGGGGTAATCCCTGGTGGCGACATCGTCACCGCTCGATTGGCCGGCCGATGCCGGGAGCGCGATGCTGTTGCGGAAATCCAGCAGCCACACGTCGTAGCCGTGCGCGAATAAATACTCGGTGAGGTTGGTATCGATGGTGTCGGCGGAGAAGATCAGGCTGGAAACGCCCAGCCCGTGCGAAAGAATCACCGGGCCCTTCGACCCTCCGCGGTAGCGCGTGAGTTGCAGGCCCACCCCGTCAGACGCGGCGAACGGGAAAACTTCCGGCGCGGCGGCGCGCAGCGGCCGCTTCTTGCGCGGCGGGGCATCGGGATCGAACGCCGTCGAGCCGGCGAAGGCGCCACCGTAGGTCCGATAGAGGACTCCGGCGAAGGACTCGCCGAAGCGCACCGTGCCCCGCAGGCGCGCTTCCGCGTTGGGCGCGTTGGTCACTTTCATGGTGGTCATCTGGCGCGCGAAATCGGCCGGCAGAATATGCAGGATGCCGGCGCCGAACACCGGCGCGTTCTCGTCGGCGCCCTGGTGCACCGTGATGTAGAGCGTACTGGTATCGTGCCAGATATCCAGCGGCGAGTTGGGCCGCACAATCTTGTAGCCGTGGAGGTAGTAGACCGGTCCCTCCTCGGTCCGCATGGCCATTCGATACACCATGTTCCGCGTCTCCACGTTGGCCGGGTCCTCGACGAACAAATTGAAGGTCCCGTTTTCTACCGAGAGCGGGCGCGCGGAGAGCGATGGCGCTTGCACGCTGCCGAACATGCGGGCCTGGTGCGCCGGGTCGGTGAGCATGGCGTTGAGATCGCCGGAGACGATGGTGAGGGTGAATGCGAGCGACGTGCCGGCCGCCTTCCCGGCGGTCTCCCCGCGCGCGTAATCGTCCGGCGACTCGCTCGAGAAGAATCCGCGCATGGTCTCGGTAAATTGCAGGCCCATGGCTGCAGCCGGCGCGGCAACCGGCGCCCGCGAGGGCAGCGCATAGTCGACGGTCCAGCCGCGATCCTGCGCCGCGATGGCACACGTCCGCTCCGCCATGGCCGAGATCGTCAGCAGCGGATTCACTCCCAGTGGCACGGGAATGACGGCGCCGTCGCACACGTAGAGGTCCTCGTAGACCGCGATCCCGGCGGCGCCCGCGTAGACTTGGCCTTTGTGGTTGACTACGCCGCTGGTCGCGTCGTCCGCCATCACGCAACCGCCCAGCGGATGCACCGTCACCAGATCCTTACTCAGCAACTTAGTCCACAACGGATCCACCACGTAAGTGCCGTCGAGAGGCTTGGTGGAACTAAGCAGCGTGGCGTTGACCTTATCGAAAATCTTTTCGCGGCCCACACCCGGCCACGACATTTTCAGGCGGTCGTTGTCGAGTTCCATCACGCCATCGCCGGAATCGTGAGTCATCACCAGGTAAGTTTGGGTGTTTTGGACCGCACCGTGGTAAGCTCCTCCCACCAGGCTCTCGGCCTCTCGCTTGCACTGCCCGATGAGTTCGGGCAAGGCGGTGTCAGTATCTTTCCCGCAAGTCTTGGCGACGGCCGCGAAGGTAGCGGGCATCAGGCCGGCCAGCGCGCCGGGGATAGAGCCCTCCTCCACCACCATGCCGTCCGTCAGCACGGGCTGATTGCGGATGTCGATGACGCCCGTAATGCATGGGCCCACCGGCGGAATCTCGCCCGGCTTGCGGTGCCCGAAGCCGATGCCGTTCACTTCCTGGCCGCCGTTGTAGCTGAAGCCCAGCGTGTCGCCGTTGCCCGAGAAACGCCGGCCCACACAATCCGAAAGCACCAGCCCGTTCGCCCGTGAGCGCAGCAGAATCTCCGTGGAACCGAGCGTGCCCGCTCCCAGCATTACGATATCGGCGGTCACGAACATGGTGGGCGCGCCGAACTCTTCGCGGCCTTCGTGGAGCGGCTGCAGGTGCACCACCCACTTGCTGTCGCGGCGCTCGAGGAATCGCACCGAGACCTCGGTGAAAATCTCTGCGCCGAAATTCCGGGCGTCTGGCAGGTAGTTCATGAGGGTAGTGTTCTTGGCGGCGAAATTGCAGCCGGTCACGCAATCGCCGCACATGGTGCAGGCGTTCTGCGCTACTCCCACGTGATTCGTCTTAGCTTCGAACGTCACGTTGATGGGCGGCCGGTAGAATTTCTGCTCTAGGTATTGCGCCGATTTCTGTAGCGCGGCCATTTTGGGAAGCGCCGGGAAGCTATCCGGATAGGGCGTGGGCTTGAGCATCTCGCGGGCGCGGCCGTAGCCCTGCTGCACCAGCGTCGGCAGGTCCGCGCGCACCTGCGCCGGCCAGCGCGGATCGTCAAACACGCGGGGTTCGGCCTCCAGTGAGACATTGGCGTTCACCAGCGAGGTGCCGCCCAGTCCGCACCCCTTGAACACGTTGATGCCTTCGCCCACCACGAATTCGTAGAGGCCCGTGGGAGATCCGACGGTGGCGTCGGCGGTCCGCACCTGCATTTCCGACTGTGCCGCGGCTTCCGTGTCGGGATATTCGCCCGGTTGGAACTCCTTGCCCCGCTCCAGCACGCACACGCTTTGGCCCGCACGAGCCATGCGCGAAGCTGCAATGCCGCCTCCATAACCCGAACCGATCACCACCACCGAGTAGTGGTCTTTCATAACTTCGACAGGCGAAGATAGACGCGGCATTATTCCCCTCTAGTGCTGGTAATACTAAGTCTATTTGGAGTCAACGTCAAGCGGAAGATTCAGGGCTTAATCCGTATCTTCGAAACTGGACTTTTTATTACTTTAATTACAATCCTCCAATAAGTGAAACGGCAATTGTACGATTGTTCTCATTTATACACAACACGATGGCCTCTGTAAAATTTGCGTTACTAATATGAATTAACTCTTGTTTTCTTTTTATTTCGGGATTATCCTTCCTTGCAAGGCCCCCAGTTGGGCCAAGTACAGAGCGAGGTGAACCGTATGACTGCGCAAAAAAGAGTAGAGCTGGCTGGAAGCAATCGGGAGATGGTCGCGGGCGCGTCGGCGCCGCAGGCCGTCAGCACTCACGAAATGGTCCAGGCGACGGTGGTGTTACGGCGCCGGCCTCATGCTACTATGCCGGCGGTACAAGAGTTCGGCTATCGCCAAGCCAATACCCGGAACTACCACACCCGTGCCGATTTCGCCGTGCTGCATGGCGCGGATCCCACGGACATCGCGGCGATCGAAGCTTTTGCTCACGATAACGGCCTGACAGTCAGCGAACGGAGCGCCGCCCGCAGGTCGGTGGTGCTCAAGGGGACGGCTGCCAACATGCAAAAAGCCTTCGGAACTACCCTGGCGCATTACCAGACCCCGGCCGGAACGTATCGCGGCCGCACCGGTTCCATCACCATCCCGGCGAATTTGCAGGATATAGTAACGGCGGTGCTCGGGCTGGACAACCGTCCCATCGCCAAACCGCACTCGCGGAGGGCGCAAACCGGCAAAGCATCCGCCGGTATGGAACCCACCCAGGTGGCGCAGGCGTATCACTTTCCCACGGGCGCCACGGGCGCGGGGCAAACCATCGGCATCATCGAGCTGGGCGGTGGGTACAGCACTGATGACTTGAACACTTACTTCAGCGGCCATGCGCCCACGGTCACTTCTGTTTCCGTGGACGGCGGCGCCAATCAACCGGGCATCGACACCGATTCCGACGGCGAAGTGATGCTGGATATCGAAGTGGCCGGCTCGGTGGCGCCGGGCGCGCGCATCGTCGTCTATTTCGCGCCCAATACCGACCAGGGATTTCACGACGCCATCACCACGGCTGTCCACGACACCACCAACAATCCTTCGGTAATCTCCATCAGTTGGGGCGGGTCGGAAGACTCCTGGACGTCGCAGGCGGCCAACGCCATGCTGGAAGCCTGCACCGACGGCGCCGGGGTGGGTGTCACCATTACCGCGGCCGCCGGCGACAATGGCGCCAGCGACGGCGTGACGGATGGCAAGCTGCATGTCGACCTGCCCGCGTCCCTGCCGCCCGTGCTGGGGTGCGGCGGCACCAAACTGACCACCAGCGGAGGGACGATCAAGAGCGAAGTGGTCTGGAACGAGTTGGCGAATAATGAAGGCGCCACGGGAGGCGGTGTCAGCGACATCTTCTCCATCCCCACCTACCAGGCCCAGGCGGCCGTGCCCGTCCAGAAGGAGACCAAGTTCGCGGGCCGGGGCGTGCCCGATGTCGCCGGCGATGCCGACCCGGTCACGGGGTACAAAGTGCGTGTCGACGGCCAGAACACGGTGATCGGCGGCACCAGCGCGGTTGCCCCGCTGTGGGCCGGGCTGATCGCGCTGCTCAATCAACAACTCGGCAGGCCGGTGGGATTTGTGCAGCCTGCGTTGTACCAACTGATCGGGACTTCATCGTTCCACCAGATCACCAAGGGCAACAACGACGGGTATCAGGCCGGTCCCAACTGGAATCCATGCACCGGCCTGGGAAGCCCGAACGGCGCGGCGATTCTGAAGGCGCTGCAGGGCACCACGGCAACCGGGGCGTCGGCGACTGGGCCATCGACGACGTAGGGGGGCCCGGCAGAAGAGTGGGCGGCGGCGAGTTATGCGAGCGCGCGCCGCCCATTCTGATTTCACGAACCCGCAGGGGCCGCTTTTTGACTCCTGACTCCCATATCCCGCAGGGGTATCAGGGCGAAGCCTTGGAGGAGTTCCGGTTATAGCGGCCCGAAATGAGAATTTTGTTCCCGCCTCAGCGCATCGGACGCGCCCTATCCGCAAGGCGAGGAATGTAAGTCGGCTTCTGAGCGCACGCGCCGTCGACATTCTGACTTCACGGACCCGCAGGGCCGCTTCTGACTCCTGACTCCCAAATCCCGCAGGGATATCAAGGCGAAGCCTTGGAGTTAGTTCCCGTTATATGGGCGCCAACGAGAATTTTGTTCTCGTTGTGCCGGCAAGCCTAATCGATTCAGAGGCCTGCGCCCCATTCTGACT
>CAZARO010000006.1:0-18214 GCA_964487165.1 uncultured Solibacteraceae bacterium
GCCCCTCGACCACACCATTCTGTCGGGAGGATTTCCACGAGCGAAGGCGCCTCTGGTCCTGGGGTCAGAAGGGGCCGGCGTGGTTGAGGATGCGAACGGTTCGGACTTATCAATCGGTGCGCGCGTAATGTTCACGGGCGCTTACGGTGTCTCCGAGGACGGAGCCTACAGCGAGTACCTTGCGGTGCGCAGGGGAGACGTCAGTTCGATCCCCGGGAACGTCGACGACGTTGCAGCGGCGGGACTCCCCGTAGCTTACCTGACCGCTCACATGGCGCTTAGCCTGGCTGGATTTCAGGCGGGTAAGACAGTTCTTGCGCCGGCCATCGGAGGCTCGGTAGGCAATGCCGTCACACAGTTGGCTGCGGCCTTGGGAGCCCGGCACGCTATGTCAACAACTACCAGTCACGCCAAGGCGGAACAGGCAAGGGCCTTGGGCTTCGATGAGGTTATCGATCTCTCCGCTGACAAACTCGGCGAAGGCGTTCGCCGTATAACTGGGGGCTACGGTTCCGACATTGTCATCGATGCCGTAGGCGGCGAGATTTTGAGCGAAGCGCTGGGCACGCTGGCGATGGGTGGAAGCCTGACGACCCTGGGCTATTCGGCCGGCCGCAAATCGACCATCGACGTTACCGATATCATCTGGAAGCGCGCCAGCATAAGAAGTTTCTCGCTCTTTGCACAACCGCCGGAGATGTGGACCGCGGCCTGGAATGCGATCTTCCCGTTGCTCGAATCGGGAGCGATCAAGCCGATCGTGGCACGGACGTTTGCACTCGAGGATGCAGCGGAGGCGATACGATACCAGATCGAAGGCAGGCCTTTCGGCAGGGTTGTGTTAAAGATATGACGATTCTCGAAACGAAAGCCGGCAACAGCAGACTCGGGGCGAAGTTTGCCACGGAGACTTCGAGGTGAAATGAGTCGGCGAATGGCTCAAGGCGCTCAATCCCCGCCGCTAAGTTAGCGAGGTCCGCCGACCACAAAGAGATGTCGGCCACAAGCCGAGTGTGTGCCAAATTCCTCAGATGAAAGTTGGCGTTTGATAGCCAAAGTTCGTAAGATTCGGGAAGACGTAATCCATGTCGGCTTGCGCCAGCCCAAACCACTTTGCCAGCGCAGCCATGTACTGATCTTCCGACGTACCAGGCACCCAGGTGCCGCGTGTGCCGGAGTCGTCCGGCCCGCCCAATGCCAGTTGGGGGTAAGTACCGTAGAGTGCGCCGCCGTTCACTGCGCCGCCCAGGATGAGGGCGTGACTACCCCAGCCATGGTCGGTTCCGGCGTTGCCGTTGGGCTGGAAGGTGCGGCTGAAATCGGACTCCGTAAACGCGGTGACGTTGCTTTGAACCCCCAGGTTGCCCATGGCGGTGTCGAACGCCACCAGCGCAGCGGCCAGGGCGCTATAGAGCGTCACGTGTTGGGCCAGTTGGTTCGAATGGGTGTCGTATCCGCCCTGGCTGCAAAAGAAAATCTGGCGGTTTGCCCCCAGCGCGGTACGAGCCTGAATCAACTGGGCCACCTGGCCCAATTGCGTACCGATGGAACTGGTTGGGAAGGTTACTCCCAGGCTGCCCGCGCCGCTGAGCGCGGCGTTTACGGCCACAGACACCGACATGGCGTTCTTCAAGGTGCTCTGCGCCGCCTGCACCAGCGTCACGCCGCTCGAAAGGCCGAGCAGGCTCTGCAGGGCCGTCGATCCCGGATCGGTGGCAGGGGCTACGAGCCCGAAATTAGTAGTGCTGATGCTGGTAGGCTGCGTGGTCTGGCCGACCAACTGCAACGTGTTGCCAGCCATGGTGATGGCCGGCGGCACAATGGCGGAGGAGTTGACGGCCACGCGATCCGCCAGGCGCCCCGCCCAACCGGTGAGTACTCCGCCTTGCGGGGTGGCGTCCTGCCACTGGCTCTGCTGGTCGGAGTGGGAATAGAGGTTAATCGGCAAAGGCACGGCGCTGAGCTTCGGCAAACCGTTCGACCCGCGCGGGACTTGCTGTAGCAGCGTGCCGACGTTCATCATGATGGCCAGACGCTTGGCGGTAGTATACAGCGGCGCGAGGGACGCCAGGCTGGGGTGCAGGCCGTAGTTGGCGTTGGTGGCGGGGTCATGAATGGCCGCGAGCGACGCTTGCGGAATGGCCAGATTCTGGCGGATGGTCTGGTATGCCGGGTAGGTGGAAGAGTCGTTGGGCACCAGCAGGTTGTTGGCGTCGTTGCCGCCGAACAGGAAGATGCACACCAGCGCCTTGTAGTCGCTGGAACTGCCGGAAGTTTGCGCGCGGGCCGTCATCAATCCGGCCCTGGCTAGCGCCGCGGCGGCGCCGGCGGTGGAGAGCGCACGGCAGCCCAGTTTCAGAAAATCGCGGCGCGATCGGACGGATTCGAATTTCATCATGGTGGCCTCCTGCCTACTGTTGCACTGCGTATTGCGGCGAAGCGGCGGCCGCGTAGAGCGCGCTGCGCACGCGCGACGCCAGGTTGGTAGAAGTACTGGCGGCGGCGGTCAGGATCGCTTGGACATCGGAACCCATCTGGCCGCGGAATAACGCCTGATTGATCGCCTCCACCAGGTCGGAAGGTTTGTTGGCGAGATCCGTGAGGTTGGTCAAATCCACCGCGATACCGCTCGATAGGCCGTTGGTGATCGCGCGATAGGCGAAGTTCGCACGGGCGAGCGCCGTGGATGCATTCAGCGTCTGGAACTCCGGCGCCAGTGTGGTTGGCGCGAGATTGGGGATGACGTAGCCCGGCGCGAAGTAGCTGAATACCGTGGGGGGACTGAGAGGCGTCTGCCCCATGGCCGTACTCTGCGCGGTCAGGGCGCCGGGAGCGGTGATCGTGGCATTCAAAGCACGAAGCAGGTTGGTGGCGTAGAGGAACGGCTCGGTCAATTTGCCGGTGCCGGGGGTCTGCGCGGCGGAGTCGGTCAGGACCGCGGTGATGGTGTTGGTGAGGTTGCCGCCCGCCATTTGAAAGGCGCTCGCCACGCGGCCTACATAATCGCTGGGCGGGTCGCTCATGACGAAATGCTGGATTAACTCGAAGGCGGTCATGGGTGCGACGTTGTCTTGCTGGAACACGCAGTCGTAGGCCGCCGCCAGGTCGCTTTCCGCCGTGCCGCCGGCCGGGATGGTGCAGGGGATGGGGAAGTTGAGCGTCTTCGCCGTGGTGTCATGATAGGTCTCGAACGCAATCATGGGCGAGAAATAGTACGGCATGTTGGTCCAAAGCGACCCGAAACCCGGTGTCTCCCCATATGTCCAACCGGTCACTACTTTGGCCAGTTGCGCCACGGTTGCCTGGTCGTACTCCGGAACGGTAGCGCCGTTGACGATGATCGGGACGCCATTGGAATTGAGTTGCACCAGTCCCAGGGAGAAGAGCTGCATGGACTCGCGCGCATAGTTCTCATTCGCCGAGGTGGAGCCGGTCGCCTTGGCGTTGTTCACCATGTTGAGGTAATCTCCCATGGCGGCATTCAGGGTGATGGCATTGAACAGATTGCGGTAAGTGTCGAACGCGTATTGCCCCAGAACGCGCTGGTAAGACACCATCTGCTCGAAGGTTGTGTCACTGACGGCGGATACCACCATGATCTCCGCCAGGGCCAGCGCCATGCGCTGCCGCAATTGATCGCTGCCCGTGAGAGCCACGGTCCAGAAGGCCGTCTGCAGACGGGTGACGCTTTCGGTGGTGGTATTGGGATCGGGCCACGTGCTGGGCGGTTGCGCGAACTGCGCCGCCAACCATGCCTGCAGGCCCATGGTCTGGAGATCCACGACATTCTGCGGCGTCGGACCCCAGGTGCTCATTTGTAGGAAACGCACCGCATCGGCATAATCCATCATTTCGGTGGCGACGCGGACCGGCACGGACATCGGGACAGAGGTTCCACCGCCGGGATTCGGGTTGGTGACCTTGACCGCGGCCAGGCGTCCCACCGGCATCGTTACGGTGGTGGCAGTTGTGAGTTGCGTGCTGGATACCACCGTGGTGGGCTGCGCCGCGCCGGCCAGATAGATGACCGCACCGTTGGCGAATCCCGTACCGGTCACGGTAATGGTGGCGGCGCCGGGATTCAGCGTGCCAGGCGTTACTGAGGTGACCACCGGCACGGCGTTCTGCAGATTAATGGTGATACTCGCTTGCGCGGTGCCTGATTCCTGGCTGACGGCGGTCACCTGGATGGAGGGGGGTGAGGGCAACATGAGCGGCGCCGTATACACGCCCGCGGCAGACACCGTGCCGAACGCCGCGTTTCCTCCGGAGATTCCGTTGATCTGCCAGTTCACCGCCTGATTGCCGGTGTTGCTCACCTTGACCGTCAGGGCCAGCGTGGAACCCACCGCGATGGTTTTGTTATTCGGCGAAAGCGTCACCGAAACGTTCCCAGTCACGGAATTCTGAAGCGGGATCTTCACGTTCGCCTGCGTGGCGGAGCCGCCGATGGTGGCGACAATGGCCTGATCGCCGTCCTGCCCCGGCGGAACGATGAGGTTGATCTGGTACTCGCCGGGAGCCACGATGCCGGCGTATTGCACGGTGGCCGGCGCTCCACCGATGGTCACCTGCAACTGGTTGAGCGGCAGGATCGGCTCGGCGGAAGCCACCAGTTGCCCGGCAGGCACGGCGGGAGTGGTGGGGCCGAGTCCGGTGGCGTAAATCTGAATGGATTCGCCGGGCGAAGCGGGACGCGAGACCACGCTGCTTCCGAGAAAGCCGGCCGGCGCGACCACCGTGCCATCGCTGTTATGGCGGGCCGCAACATACTTCGTTTGAATGGTGAAGAGTCCCGGAGAGTAAGCCTGCAGCGTCGCCGTCGACGCCGCGGAGCCGTTCAGGCTGGTCACTATCACCGGCACCGCGCCGGCCGCGGCGTCGGTTGGCGCTTGCACGTTTAACTGCCCCGGACTGACATAGGCAATGGCCGCCTTTTTGCCGTCAATGGTGACGGTGACGTTGTCGATAGTGGTTGGCAGCGAGGTTCCGGAGAAATCGGACGACTGCCACGCGCGCGTCGTGGTGGCGAGATTCGTGCCGTAAATCGATACCCACGAACCGCTTTCAATTGTGGCGGCGCCGCTGGCGCTATTGCTCACCGCTGTGATAGCCGGCGTGGTATTGGAGGTCTGACCGAAGAGAAGAGTCCCGACGCCCAGGAGGAGCAGTATCCTAACCCATGCTCGTTTCATACAACATCCCCCGTCAAGGTAAACTTGTGGGGTTAGGTTAACACGCTTCCAAAAACTCCGGAACCTTTTCTCTTGCGTGCATCGGGCGATCTGTATTGAAATTTACGGTAACGGGCAGCGCGCCGCTTCCCTTCGGAAGTGGGGCGAGGTTGTCGACAAACAACGTTAGTACTCTAACGGTAACTACCGCCGGCCCGCCGAAGAACGGCATTCTGCCGCTTGTTCGAACCCCGCTTCCAGAAGAGGAGCGCCCGCGCCGAGGGCGAGAAACGCCAACGAGCGTTAGAATAAATAGGACCTGAAAATCTCAATCGATCGAATCCCTGAAAGGAGAAGTCGTTATGAATTCGTCATCACGCCGTGGCTTCCTCGGAGCCACTCTCGCTCTTCCGTCACTTGCCGCCGTGCCCGGACACAGAACGCCAGGCCAGGCTACTGGCGCGCAGGGCCGCCGGCCCACATCCCCGCCCAAGATCACCTATTCCACCCTGGGGAAGACGGGGATGAAGATTACGCGCGTTTCTTTCGGTTGCATGACCACTTCCGATCAGAGCGTGATCGAGCGCGCCGTGGACAACGGCATCAACTACTTCGATACTGCGCGCGTCTATCAGGGCGGTAATAACGAACGCATGGTGGGGGCGGCCCTCAAAAAGTCTCGCGACAAGGTCTTCATCAGCAGCAAGACGCTGGCCACAAACCAGAAGGATGCGCTGGCGGATTTGGAAACCAGCCTGAAGGAGTTGCAGACCGATCACCTGGATGTGTGGCACCTCCACAGCCGCCAAACGCCGGGCCAGGTCACCGACGATCTGCTGGAAGCGCAGCAGATGGCCAAGCGCGACGGCAAGATCCGCTTTGCCGGCGTGAGCTTTCACGGCGGACACGCCGAGATGATCCCGGCCATGCTTCAGTTGAACCACTTCGATGTCTTCCTGATTAGCTACAACTACACTATGGATCCGGACATGCTGCCGCTGCTGGAAAAGGCCCGCAAAGCCAACGTGGGGTTGGTCGCCATGAAGGCTCTGGCGGGCGGCGTGAAGCCAACGGTGCGTTCCTACCAGGTCGATCCCGATAAGCTGAAGCGCCTCACGCGCGCGGGGGCGCCGGTGGCGGCCCTGAAGTGGGTGCTGAGGAATCCCCACATCGATACCGTGATCCCCAGCATCGTGGACGAAGATCAGTTGGCCGAAAATATTGCGGCCATGGGCTCCCCGTTCAATAGCGACGACAGCCGGTTGCTGGCTGCCAGGCTGGAAGAGATCAAGCCGCTATACTGCCGGATGTGCGGCGGTTGCCAGGGCCAGTGCGCCCAGGGGCTACCGGTGGCGGACGTGCTGCGCTTCCTGATGTACGCCGAAAGCTACGGGCAGTTTGCATTGGGACGCGATGAATTCAAGGCTCTGCCGGCTAATTTGAGCGCGGTCCGCTGCGCTTCGTGCAGCAGTTGCACGGTCAATTGCCCCCATGGCGTGCAGGTGGCCGCTCGTCTGCATAAGGCTCAAGAGTTGTTTGCTTGAGGGCCAGCGATTGTGCGCGCGATGCCGCCTCCTGTGCATCGCGCGTCGCTGCGATTGACCTTACCTTAATTGAAACTGACGCTGTTCGAGCAATTGAGGTTCTGATTCCCAAGAGAGAACGTGACCGAGCCGTCGGACGGCAGCATGACGTCACCGTTGCGGTGAACGTCATGAGTTGACCAGTTGACCTACGGAAGATGGATTAACGCTCGACACAAGCGTGGTTGTTGTTGGTGCTCATGCAGGATTCTGGATTGTCCAGGTGACGGATGCGGAGGGCCTCTCCCTCGTTTTCGTTGAATCCGGCAGGTCATGGCAGAACCTTATGCATCTGGCCAGGACTAGAAAGGCGGCGAAGTGAAGAGAGGCGAAGTGCATTGGGCGGATCTGATCCCGCGATCAGGTTCCGAGCAAACGGGCCGCCGTGCCGTGATCGTCATCTCTCACGACGGCTTCAATCAAACTCCGGGCTGGAAGTCGATCATCGTAGCCCCAATCTCAACCTCCGCTTCTCAGGGTAGGCGAGGGCCCACAGTCGTCGAGATTCCAGCCGGTGCCGGCGGTCTCCCAAAGGAGAGCTTTGCCTTGTGTCATCAAATGACCACATTGGACCGCGCAACGCTGACCAAGAGAATCGGAACACTGCCTGCTGAGGTCTTGAAACAGGTGGAACTGGGGCTGAAGGCGGCGATGGATCTAGACTAGACTTGTTCTCAGCTTCTCCAAAACGCAAGCTATTGAATCTATAAGGCGGCTGAATGGCAATGAAAAAGGGCCGGGGCACCCCGCAGCAACTCTCGCAGTTGACGGCCATTCGGCGCTTAGAAACGGCGATGGGGCGAAGGTGATGCGGGACAGGACGGCCTCAACGTTGAGAGCGAGAATGCCAATGCGCAGGAATGTCACCTCCCGGTCATCTTCAACGCGGCCTCCGGGAGACGTTCTCCTTCCAGTGGGATCTTCGCAGCAGCGTCCTTGATGGTCTTCAAATCGGATTCAGTGAGTTCGACGTTGACTGCGCCAAGATTCTCCTCAAGACGGCTTAGTTTTTTCGTGCCCGGAATCGGCACGACCCAGGGCTCTTGCGCCAGCAGCCAGGCGAGTGCGATTTGCGCAGGCGTCGCCTTCTTCCGCGACGCCACGGCCTTGACCAGATCGACCAAAGCCATGTTCGCTTTCAGGGCTTCCGGAGCGAAACGCGGAACGTTGCTCCGGAAATCGGACTTGTCGAACGTCGTGTTGGCGTCGATTATTCCGGTGAGAAACCCCGCCCCGAGCGGACTGAAAGGGACGAAACCGATGCCGAGTTCCTCCAGCGCGGGGAGCAGCTCCGCCTCCGGGCCGCGATACCACAGCGAATATTCGCTCTGAACCGCCGTCACCGGCTGGACGGCATGCGCGCGGCGGATTGTGTTGACGCCCGGCTCCGAAAGTCCGAAGTATTTAACTTTGCCTTCCGCGATTAGCTGCTTGACCGCGCCTGCAACGTCTTCAATCGGGACGGAGGGGTCAACGCGATGTTGATACAACACGTCGATAACGTCAGTCTTGAGGCGTTTAAGAGAGGCTTCTGCCACTTCCTTGATGTGTTCAGGCCTGCTGTTGAGGCCCCCACGGCGCGCGCCCGTCTTCAAATCGATGTCGAAACCGAATTTGGTGGCGATCACGACCTGTCCGCGCACGGGAGCGAGGGCTTCGCCGACGAGTTCTTCATTCGTGAACGGGCCATAAGCTTCGGCCGTGTCGAACAGCGTAACCCCGCGTTCCACCGCCGCGCGCAGGAGTGCGATCGATTCGGATTTCTCGTTTGCCTGACCGTAGAGGTAGTTCAGTCCCATGCAGCCGAAACCGAGTGCCGAAACTTCCAGACCGCTCTTTCCGAGCTTTCGTCTTTGCATTCGTTCCTCCTTTGAGTTCCTAAGCGAAGTATAGGCCTGTTGCGACTTCAAGACCGGACAACCTCGTACATCAGCCACAGCATGTCTCTCTCGCGGCGCTCAACCGATTTGAGCTTGAGCGGGACAACGGCTTTACTTGCGGAGTTCACGCCGTCGAACACTGCCGGAATCTCGTGACGCCCGTCGATGCCGGGGGCGAGGAGAAGGCTCACCTCATCGACGAGGTCCGCCTGGAGGAACGCGCCGTTGATACGGCCGCCGCCTTCGAGAAGCAAGCGTCGAATTCCAAAATGCTCGCCCAGCAGGTTTACCGCTTTGACAAGGTCAACCGCGGACTCTCCGGCCACGATGTAGGAAACGCCATTGTCCCGTCAATCTGCTAGCCGCATTCCTCATTACGGCCGAGGAATGCAGTTTTACAAAGGCCGCCAAGCGGTTAGGGGTTTCTCCGTCCGCCACTAGCCATGCCATACGGGGCCTGGAAGACGGACTGGGCGTGCGCCTCCTGTCGCGAACCACCCGGAGCGTCTCGCCGACCGAGGCCGGGGAACAACTCCTCGTGCGATTGCGCCCCGCACTGGGCGAAGTCCAGGACGTTTTGGACCGGCTGTCAGGATTACGGGACAAGCCCGTGGGCCGCGTTCGCCTGGCCGTGCCGCGGCTAGCCGTGATGACTGTGCTCGCGCCGAAAGTCGGACAATTCGCGCGCGACTACCCGGACGTCGTGCTTGATGTCGCCGCCGACGACAGCCGCATGGATATCTTTGCCGGAGGCTTCGATGCCGGCATTCACTTTGGAGAATACATTCAAAAGGACATGATCGCCGTGCGCGTTTCAGGCGACCACCGCGCCGCAATTGTTGGCTCGCCAGGATATTTCAAGTCGCACGCCAAGCCAAAGACGCCGCACGATCTCGTCAACCATCGATGTATCAATTTCCGCCACGGATCTGGCGGCGACGTGTACCGGTGGGAGTTCGAGAAGAACAAGAATCCCTTTCCGTTGCAGTAAGCGGGCCTCTCGTCCTAGATGACGTGGAGCCCATGGTCCAGGCTGCGCTCGATGGCGTTGGCTTGGTTTCGTGTCCGATGATTTCTTGGGGCCGCATCTCGCGAGCGGAGCGCTCATCCGCGTGCTGGAGGATTGGTGCCAACCATTCCCTGGGTTCTTCCTTTATTACCCAAGCCGACGACAGCAGCCAGCCGCACTTTCCGCTTTGATCAAAGCCCTCAGGTTGTAGCCATCGGCACGGCCCACCATTCCAATGCGTGGGTTCGATTTCTGGAATCCATGCTCTGAAGGCCATGTGCAATAACATCAGTTATTTACGCATGGAAAGGCCCTGTACAAAATCCGCACATCGACAAGAAAAGTTCTTCTTAAGATACTGATACAAAAGGTGTGGCTCCCCGGCATGGATTCGAACCACGATTCACGGCTCCAAAGGCCGCTGTCCTACCATTAGACGACCGGGGAATATGAGGCGATCTCTGCCTAGTGTAGCGTCCCGCGCCGCGCTCCCGCAACGTACGCCCTACGCGACCTTGCCCGCTTCCAGGAAGCTGCGCAGATCGTCGGGGTTCACTTCCGGCAGCCCCGGCGCCACATGGAAGAGCTTGCCCTCGCGCATCCACTGCTCCAGCCGGTCCACCATGGCGAACAAATGGTCGAACGAATCGACAATGAAGAGCAGCGGCTGGTAATGGTCGATCTCCGCGCCCTGATTGATCACCCACTCCAATTGCAGCGGATAGCGCTGCACTTGGTCCGATTCGATAGCGTGCTGCAGTTCGCCATACGAGCTGAGCAATCCGCTGCCGTAAGCGCAGATGCCTTGGGGACCGCGCATCAGGCCGAATTCCACCGTGAACCAGAAAAAGCGCGACAGCGCGCGGATGATGCTGGTCAAACGGCGCGCCCGTTCGCCTTCGTCGCGGATCTCCGCCGTCATGCGCGCCGCGGTGTGGGCGCAGTCGCCGAAACGCACCAGCGTGTCCGCGAAAGCCTTGCTGGTATGCATGGGGACGTGGCCGGCGATGTCGTGGAAAATATCCGGCTCGGGCAGGTAGTCCATGCGGTCTGCGGGGCGAATCGTGATGGTGGTGGGAAATTCGCGCCGCCGCAGGCAGTCGAAAAACAGGAATCCCGGGACGTACCCGCTGACCGCTTTGGCCTGAAATCCGGTGAGCGGCTGCAATCGCTGGTTGATCTCGGAGAGCCGCGGAATGCGGTCGGGCGGCAGGGCCAAAGCCTCCACACCGCGGCGGAAATGATCGTTGGCGTAACGCTCCCAGCGGGGTTGGATGCGCGCGTATAGCTTCCTCCAGGCCTCCTGGTTTTCGTTGGAATATTGCTCGTACACCTGGTGAATATATAGGTCGCCGCGCGAGCGGGCTTCCTCCACGAAAGGGGCATGACCGGTGGTCAACCCTGGTGCGGACACCGTCGATGGCATGAAACCCTCCTCGGACCCAGTCCTTGATTTCAACCTACCAGAGTCTGACAACCTCGTGCAAGTGGTGCTAAACACGAATCAACTCCGTTACCTTGGCCCAAAACCACCATGCCGGTGGTTGGCAGCCGCGACCCTCCATGTTACGCGGCTATTTATCAATGGCTTATCTCTGGCACACGGCTTGCCTTAGAATGCCCGAACGCCACGCGATGAGTGGCGAAAAGAGGAGGAAGAAAGATGAAAACCAAATTGATCGTCATGGCGTTACTGGCCGGTAGCAGCCTGTTTGCCCAGCCGCGCTTTTATGTCGGTGCCCGCATCGGTTACCCCGCGCCCGTCGCCATGTATGCCGCTCCGCCCGCGCCGCTGGTCACTTACGCGACTCCCCGTCCAGGACTGGGCTACTCCTGGGTGGGAGGCTACTGGTATCCCGCCGGTCCGCGGTATGCCTGGCATGCCGGCTACTGGGCTCGCCCCGCCTTCGTGGGCGCTCGCTGGGTCGCGCCCCATTATGCCGTGGGTCATTATTACGGCGGCTACTGGCGCCGGTAATTCCACGACTGCATCCAGCCGGGGCCATCTCCGCGTGGCGTGGCCCCAACTCCCGCCTTTACCGCACATAGCCCTATAGAGCCAGCCCCGCCCATATCGTTTCGGATTTCCGTGCGTTCGCATATCATAGAGTAAACGCGCCAGTGGATTTCGCCCGGCACGCGCCCTTACCCGAATGTGGATAGTCCGTTTAGCTCTACGACGCCCCTATACCTTTGTAGTTGTGGCCGTCCTGATCGCCATTCTTGGCGGTTCCGCCATCGTCACCATGCCGGTGGACATCTTTCCTTACATCGATATCCCGGTGGTCAGCGTGGTCTGGACCTACGCCGGACTTTCGCCCGAAGAGATGGAAAAACGCATGGTCACCATCTTCGAGCGGTCCATGACCACCAGCGTCAACGATATCGAACACATCGAATCGCAATCCTATAGCGGCGTGTCGGTCACGCGAGTCTACTTCCAGCCGAAAGCCAAAGTCGAGCTGGCTCTGTCGCAGGTAACGGCCATCTGCCAGACGCTGCTGCGCATTTTCCCGCCGGGCACCACGCCGCCCACCATTATCAAATACGATGCCTCCAGCGTCCCCATCCTGCAACTTGGCCTCGGCAGCCCGACCCTGAGCGAGCAGGAACTGTACGACCTGGGGAACAACTTCATTCGCACCGCACTGGCTACTATCCAAGGCGCGGCGGTGCCTTCACCCTACGGCGGCAAATACCGCGAGGTGATGGTGGATATCAATCCCGAGCTGCTGTTTTCGCGCGGGCTGACCCCCATCGACGTTTCCAACGCACTGGGCAACCAGAACCTGATCCTGCCCGCCGGCACGGCCAAAATCGGCGACCGGGACTACCAGGTGAAGGTCAACAGCAGCCCGCGCATCCTCACCGAGATCAATAACATGCCGATCAAGGTGGTGAACGGCGCGACGGTTTACCTCTCGGATGTGGCACAGGTTCACGACGGCTACGCGGTGCAGACTAATATCGTGCGCACCAACGGCGTTCGCGGCGCGCTGCTCACAGTGCTGCGGAACGGGCAGGCTTCCACCTTGGCAGTGGTAAGCGGGGTGAAGGCGGCGCTGATTCCGATTCTCGCCGGCCTGCCATCGGCGCTGAAGGTCGAGCAATTGTTCGACCAGTCGGTATTCGTGCGGGCGGCCATTAACGGCGTGGTGCGCGAGGCTGTTACGGCCGCGTTTCTCACCGGAATCATGATTCTGATGTTCCTAGGGAGCTGGCGCAGCACGGTTATCGTTTGTATTTCCATCCCGCTTTCAATCCTGGTATCGCTGATCGTATTGAATTTGACCGGCCACACCATTAACGTGATGACCTTGGGCGGCATGGCGCTGGCAGTCGGCATCCTGGTGGACGATGCCACGGTGGAGATCGAAAACACGCACCGCAACATGGCCATGAAGAAGCCGCTGGTGCGGGCCGTGCTCGATGGCGCGCAGCAGATCGCCGCGCCGGCTTTCGTTTCTACGCTGTGTATCTGCATCGTATTCGTTCCCGTGCTGCTGTTGACGGGCGCCGCCAAATATCTCTTCACTCCTTTGGCCATGGCCGTGGTTTACGCCATGATGGCGTCCTACCTTCTCTCCCGCACCCTGATTCCCACCATGGTGCACTACCTGCTGAAGGGGGAAGTGGCGCTCTATGCCCACGGCGAGCACGGCGAGACCGCCGGCGGCACAGGCATCATCTGGAAGACCCACTATCTCTTCAATCGCCGGTTCGAGCTGATGCGCGCCTCCTACACCTCGCTGCTGCACTGGTCGCTCGATCACCGCGGCCCCGTGCTGGCCGGCTTCGGACTGTTCGTCGGCGGGTCGCTGCTGCTGGCCGGATTCATCGGCCGCGACTTCTTCCCCGTGGTAGATTCCGGCCAGATGCGCCTGCACGCGCGCGCACCTTCAGGGACCCGTATCGAAGAAACCGAAGTCATCTTCGCCAATATCGAACGTGAGATTCGCGATACCCTGCCGGCCGGTGAGGTGGAAAACATCATCGATAACATCGGCCTTCCCAACAGCGGCTACAACCTGGCATTCGGCGACAGCCCCACCATCGGGGTGGGAGACGGAGACATCCTCATCTCCCTGAATCCCGAAAAACACGGACCCACGGCGGAATATACCGAGCGGCTGCGCAAGCGCCTGCACGAGAAATTCCCCGACGTCACCATCTTCTTCGAAGCTGCCAACATCACCAACCAGATTCTGAACTTCGGACTGCCCGCGCCCATCGACGTCCAGGTGGTGGGGCGGAATGCCGCAGCCAATTATCAGATCGCCGACCGCTTGCGGTCGCAGATCGCCGCCATTCCCGGCGCCGCCGACGTGCATATACATCAGGTGGTCGACTACCCCGAACTGCGCGTCAATGTGGACCGCTCCAAAGCCGGCATGGTGGGGCTGACGCAAAAAGACGTCACCAACAGCATGCTGATTTCGCTCTCCGGCAGCGCCCAGGTGGCGCCCACCCAGTGGCTCGACTGGAACACCGGAGTCAGTTACTTTGTGGCCGTGCAGACGCCGCAATACCGCATGAACTCCATCGAAAAGTTGATGAGCACGCCAGTCGCGCCGGGGGCTCTTTTCAGCTCTTCCACCGCTACTTCCATGGCCGGCACGGCCAACGCAGGGGAGTCGAGCGTGAGCGGCGGCCCCAACCAGGCGTCGCAGGCGTACGGCAATCCCGGCGCTGCCAATGGCGGACCGCAGCTGTTATCGAATATGGCCGATCTGTCGCGCAACGTGGCCCCCGAGATCATCAATCACTACAATGTGCAGCCGGTCCTCGACGTGTATGCCAACATCAGCGGGCGCGACCTGGGAGCGGTCGGGTCGGCGGTGGAAAAACTGGTCGCCCAGGCGCAGAAAAAGCTGCCCCGCGGAACCACCATCGACACCCGCGGGCAGGTCAGCACCATGGAAACCTCGTTCTACCGGCTGGGCCTGGGAATGATTCTCGCCATTGTCCTGGTGTACCTGCTGATGGCCGTCAACTTCCAGTCGTGGCTGGACCCGTTCATCATTCTGATGGCGCTGCCGGGCGCTCTGGCCGGCATTGTCTGGATTTTGTTCCTCACCCAGACCACGTTCAGTGTGCCGTCCCTGATGGGTTCCATTATGTGTCTCGGCGTGGCCACCGCCAACAGCATCCTGATGGTGGTGTTCGCCAACGATCAGCGCGAAGAAGGCGCCGACGCCCGCTCCGCCGCGCTGGCCGCCGGACACACCCGCATCCGCCCCGTGATCATGACCGCCAGCGCTATGATTATCGGTATGTTCCCCATGGCCCTCGGGATGGGCGAGGGCGGCGAACAAAATGCCCCTTTGGGCCGCGCGGTAATCGGCGGCCTGATTCTGGCAACCATTACCACTCTGTTTGTGGTGCCCCTGGTTTACAGTCTGCTGCGCACCAAGCCGCCGGTGGACCACGAACGGAGAATCGTGGAGGAAGAACACGAGTATTTGCGCGACGAGATGCTGCTCGGTGAGGATTTGCGATGAACGATACTAATGTCAACGAACAGCAGTTACGTTCGGAAATCGAAGACTTAAAGCGGCAGTTGGCCGCCAACAAAGCCTCGCCTGCGCCGCAGAAGGGGCCGACTTCGCGCACCGCGGTGACGGTGGTAGTGCTGCTGCTCGCTCTGGCGTTGGCCGGATATTACTTGGGATATCTTCCGCGGCAGAAGCGCGAACTGGCCCTGGCCGCCGAATCGAAGTCCGATACGGAGGCTCTGCCCGTGGTGGCGGTGGCGCCGGTGACGCGGTCCAGCAACACCAGTAACCTGGTGCTGCCGGGAAATATTCAGGCGGTCACCGAAGCGCCGGTGCTGGCGCGCGCCAGCGGATACATCAAGACGCGCCTGGCCGATATCGGCGACCGCGTAAAAGAGGGACAAGTTCTGGCCGCAATCGAAGCGCCCGAACTGGATCAACAGATTCTCCAGGCGCAGGCCAGTATCGACCAGGCCAACAGCACCATCGAGCAGACCCAGGCCGCGCTGCTACAGGGGCAGTCCAACGAAGCACTGGCCAAAATTACCGCCGAGCGCTCGCAGAAACTCTTCGACCGGAACGTGGTTTCCCGCCAGGATAACGACACCGCGCAGATGCAGTTTTCCGCCCAGCAAGCCAGTGTGCAGGCCCTCGACAAGGCGGTTGCCGCGGCGCGCAGCAGCGCATCGGCCTATCAGGCCAACCTCGCGCGCCTCAACGAAATGCACAATTACCTCACGGTGCGCGCCCCGTTCGCGGGTGTCATCACGGTACGCAACATCGATGTCGGCGCGCTGGTGAACGAGGGCAGCACGCTGCTCTACCGCATGGCCCAGACGAACCGCCTGCGCACCTACCTCAACGTCCCGCAGGCCGATTCCAGCAGCGTGCGCGTGGGACAACAGGCCGCGCTCCGCGTTCCGGACCTCGGAGGGCGCAAATTCTCGGGCCTGGTGACGCGCACTTCGAACGCGCTCGACCCGGCCAGCCGGACGTTGTTGGCTGAAGTGCAGGTTGATAACGCGAGCGGCGCGCTGATGCCCGGAATGTACTGCGAAGTGGATCTGGCCGTGCCGCGAACGGACCCGCCGCTGATTATCCCAGCGGATACCCTGGTGGTGCGCAGCAACGGTCCGCAAGTCGCGGTAGTTGACGCCGGCGGCGTGGTGCACTTCCAGCTCATTCATCTGGGCCGCGATTTTGGCGATCGCCTGGAGGTGTTGGACGGGGTCGAGGCGGGGCAGCTGCTGGCCGTCAACCCCGGCGATACGGTGCGCGAAGGTGTCCGCATTCAGCCCCAGGCGGCCGCGGAAAAGGCCGCTCCCAAGCGTTAGCCAATGTCAGGCGCAATACTCGACCATCGGCATGTGGGGCAGGCAATCGTGCCTGCAGGCCGGCTTTCCAGCCGGCCCGGCCGCCTGAAAGACGTGGGCGCCCTCTGGGCACAGCCAGGATTGGCTGCCCCACAGAACTGCCACAGTATGTTTTCGATAGTGCCCCGCATCGGATCTAGACTAGCCCATGAATAAAGCAATCTTCGAACGCCGTACGGCCCGCCGGGCGTGCGCCGCTCTGCTGACGGTATTTCTCGGTTTCGCTCCGCTTTTCGCCCAGGATGGGGATAAAGACAAGCTAGCCCGCATGACTTTTCCCGTCAACCTGCAGAACTCCGCGCGCGTCCACGAATTGATGCGCGCCGGCAGTTTGTACCTGTCTCTGCAGGACGCCCTGGCCCTGGCCATCGAAAACAACCTGGATATCGAACTGGAGCGCTACCTCCTGCCGCAGGCCGATGCCGAACTGCTGCGCTCGCAGGGCGGCGGCACGCTGCGCGGGCTCAGTTTTACGCTGGCCGAGGCTCCCACGGGCGTGGGCGGACCGCTCAGCCCGGTAGAAACGGGCGGGGCGGTGGCGGGGCAGGCGGCGACCGGCGTGGCAGTGGCCACCAGCGCTACCGAATTAGGCGTGTTGGCCGAGCCGCAGGATAATCTCTCCGTGCAGGGCGGCATCGCCCAGTCCAACGGAAGCGCCGTCCCCTCTCTCGATCCGGCGGTAATCGGATTGTTGAATTTCACGCACCAGTCCACACCGGAGACCGACTTGCAATCATACGGCACCAACGCTTTGGTGACCAATACCACCACCGCCAATACCGGTATTTCCTCCGGCTTCTCCACCGGCGCCACCGCTTCGCTCACTTTCAACAACACCCACACCAACTGGAACGCCCTCACCTCGGGATTCAATCCGTTCAACGGCAGCTCGCTGGGAGTCACGGTCACGCAACCGCTGCTGCGCGGGTTCGGCAACGCTCTCAACCGCCGCTTCATCCGCATCGCCGGCAACGAGCGTAAGATTTCGAGCCTGCTCTTTCAGCAGCAGCTCATCAACACCATCTACGGAGTAGTCCGCCTATATACCGATTTCGTGGCGCTCTACGAAGACGAAAAGGTGAAACAGGAGACTCTCACGCTGGCGGAAAAGCTGCAGGCCGATACCCGCGCACAGGTGGAAATCGGCACGCTGGCGGTGGTGGAATTGACCCGCGCCAATGCCCAGGTGGCTTCCGCGCGTCTTGACCTGATCAACTCCCGCGGACTGCGGGAAGAGGAAGAGGCCATCGTCAAGAACGTGCTCACGCGGCGTAATGACGATGCGGAAATCCGCGACGCCCGCATTATCCCCACCGATACGCTCTCCATTCCCGAGCAGGAAGACTTGCGGCCCATCCAGGACCTGATGGCCGCGGCGCTCGGCAACCGGCCCGACCTGGCGCAGGCGCAATTGCAGGTGGAAAACTCGCAGATTGGCCTGGCGGGATCGCGCAGCGCCACCCTGCCGGAAGTGGACCTGGTGGGAGTGGCGCAGAATAACGGCCTCGCCGGCACCACCAGCCCCACACTTCCCAACGCCTATTCCGGCTTCAGCGGAGGATATGGCAGCGCCCTGGAGCAGATATTCGCGCGCAATTACCCCACTTACGGGGTGGGCGTGCAGGTGACTCTGCCCATCCATAACCGCGTGGCCGAAGCCGACCTGGCGCGCGACGAAATCCAGGTGAAGCAGCAGCAGG
>CAZARO010000007.1:0-18061 GCA_964487165.1 uncultured Solibacteraceae bacterium
CGGATCGTCGAGGCCCGCGGTCCAGGAGCGTTGCACCGCGCAAACGAACCCATTGTGTCCCTTGACCGCGGTCTGGTAGCCGTGCCGGTCTAGCACTAACACATCTGCGTCCTTTGAGACGGACTCCGGCGCAGCGCTCCTTGCCAGAGCGACCTCTGCTTGTTGCGTCATCAAATACTGATCTACCGCACTCATCTTCGGGTATGAGGCGCCGGCGCCCTGCGCGCGGGCTTGTTTTTCCATCGTCGGCACGATGATTGCCGCGATCATCGCGAAGGCCATCCCTGCTGCCAGTCTTGAGCAGGCAAAAGAACGCCAGTTCCTCGTTTCGAATTCAACCATTTTCGAACCTCCCGGTACAAATTGTGCGCCGTCTAATTTCACGGTGCATCCTGTAATCGTTCGGGAAGGGGCAAAATAGACAGCCGTAGCGATTTAAAATGGGCGGTGGATCCCTGGCGCCAGCCTAACATGATCATTATCAATATCTTCCGATTGCAAAATAATAGCGAAAGAGCTTGTCGCGCAACGTTTACCGGGCGGATCGCGGACCTGTTCACGCGCTACTCGGAGATCGCTCGGATGGGCCCGGCGGCGTGCCACAGTCGAAATGGAGGGTCGAAGACGTGCCGCCTTGCTGGAAGCGACATTCTCTCGGTCGAGCGCTTCATGCGTTTCCTGGTCGCGTTAGGGCAGCCAACACGGTTTTCGCGCACATTGCCAGGCTGTCACAGAAAGATTCAAGGGCGAACTCCGCTCGCCGGCTGGGCTTTGGCCATTCATGCATGCAGTCGGCTAGAAGGGTGGGGCAGGCAATCGTGCCTGCAGGCCGCCTTTCAGGCCGCCGCAAGGCCGGCTGAAAGCCAGCCTGCAGCCAGGATTGGCTGCCCCACGAAAGGCCAAAACCGAGGGGCGAACTCCGTTCGCCGATCGGGCTAAAGCCCTGAGTCCTATTTTGGGGAGGACTGACGACCGCCCCACTAAGAGCTAACAACTAACAAGTCGAACTTACCCCTGCTCCAACCAGCGCCTTCGATTCGTATGTGCGACCGCGAATAACACCAGAAAGCCGGTCAGCAGCCCCACCGAAGCTCCCAGCCCGACCAACTCCGGCCGGTAACTGTGCAGCCACAGCGTCAGGGCCGCGTTGCAAGTCACGGGAATCCATGCGGCGATGACCGGCGGCCAGGGACGATCCAGCGCGAATAGCGAGCGCGCGGCGATTTCGATGAGGCTCCAACCGATCAGACTGGGGCCGAGACCGAGAAACACCGCCGAGACCAGCAAGGTGGACTGCGCCTGAAACTCGCCGCGCTGGAAGACCAGCCGGATGGCCGGCTGTCGGAAGGCCAGAGCGAACATGCAGCCGCCCACCGCGGCCAAAGCAGCCAGAGCGGTAGTGCGGTCAATCAGCCGGAACGCATCGCGCAGGCGGAACAAGCTGCGCCGGCGCGCAATCTCCGGCAGGAGCGAATTCGAAAGGGGAGTCACCAGAAGGGCCAGCGGCACGCCGACGCCGCGCAAACAGTAGTCGAGCGCAGCCGCCATCCCCGGACCGGCGTGCGTGCAATAAGCGCGCGTGAACGTCATGTTGAGGCCTATCCCCACGGCGTACACCACAAAGAAGGCCGGCTTGGCCAGAATGTCCTTCCAATGGATGGCGCATTGCGGCACCGTTTTGGTATCCCGCCCGGAGCGCGCGGCGAACCACACAATCGCCAGCTGCGCCCAGGCGCCGGCCGTGTATCCGATGGCGAACGCGTACACCCCGAGGAGCTTCCACAGGCTGAGCGCGCCCACGATGGTGAACACGTTGAGCGCCGCCTGGTAAAAGGCGGTGGGCAGGAACCGGCGGTCGGTGTACAGCAGGGCGCAATGCACCGCCCCCGCGCCCGCCGCGATGGTGGAGAGCGAGAGCACCCGCAGGATGGTGACCGCGGGGCGGAAATATTGCGGCTCGAGCCCCGGAGCCAGCACCCGCATAAGCCAGGGCGCGGCCGCGATCAACACTGCCGCGAGCCCCAAAAAGACCCAGATGAGCAGCCGATTGAGTTTCAGAAACAGCGCCGCCCGCTCCTTCTCGCCGCACGCCGTGAGCATGGGGACGAAAGCGAATACCACGCTGTTGATGAGCACCGAGTTCAGGGTGTCGAGCGGCCCCATGGCCACCGCCAGGGAATCGGCGCGGCTGTGCGTTCCCAGAAAATAGGCGGTCAGCGCCACCCGGCCGAAGCCCAGAAGATTGCCGGTGAGAACCCCCACCACCAGCGTCAGCCCGCCGCGCACCACGGGACTCTCGACGGCACGCAGGAGCGAACCCTCGGGCGCGATGGGCGGAGATGGTTGGGTGGGGTTCAGTCGACCCTCTGGAGCCGTCGCTACGCCGTGGCCGCGCCGGCGCTCCGGGCGGCCGCAAGCGCCGCCTCGTAATTGGGATGATCGGCCACTTCCTTCACGTACTCGGCGTGGCGGATTTTATTCTCCGGGTCCAGCACGAAAATGGCGCGGCTCTCGATGCGTAGTTCCTTGATCAGCGTCCCGTAGCTGGAGCCGAACGAGCCGTCCACGTGGTCGGAGAGCATTTTGACGTTGTCCACGCCAAAAGCTCCGCACCAACGCTTCTGGGCGAAGGGCAGGTCCATGCTGACGGTGATGATGCTGACGTTAGGAAGCTTGCCGGCCTCCTCGTTGAAGCGCTTGGTCTGCGCATCGCACACCGGCGTATCGAGTGAAGGGATCACGCTGATGATGCGTACCTGGTTGCCCGTGTCCTTCAAGGCGACGGGCTTCAGTCCGTTGTCCACGGTATGGAAATCGGGGGCCGTGTCGCCCGCTTTCAACTCCGGGCCAATCAATGTATAGGGGTTTCCCCTCAGGGTTGTTGCTCCTGCTCTTTCCACAGTTCCTCCATTAACCTCTTTTTGTGGTGAATTCAGTATTGTATCAACTCGGCGAGCGCGTCCGGCGTATTCACGGGCAATTGACAGGTGTAATCGCGGCAGACATACGCGCTGGCGCGGCCGTCCAACAATTCCATATTGGCGATGGTGGGGATGGCGGCGGCGAGCGCCGCGCGGGCCTCCGCGGAGTCCACCAGCAGTACGATCTTGTGGGGCACGAATCGCACGTGCAGGCTGCGCAGCAGCGCCTTGGTATCGGCGCCATCGCGGCCGCCCACCAAGATGATTTGGCGGGGCTGGCCGGCGCGGAATTCGCACGCCGCCAGCATCTGCGGCAGGGCGACCGGGGCCGCAGTCAAGCGCGGGGCGAAGGCCGCGAGCAGGCGTTCGGCGGATGCGCGCAGGTCCTCGCGGTTGAAGATCTGCGCCAGCCGCAGCAGGTTGCCCAGCGCCACCGAATTGCCGGAGGGCTCGGCGCCATCGTAGTCCTCTTTCACGCGCAGAAGCACGTCCGCGTCGCCTTCCCGCGAGCTGAAAAACGCGCCTTGCGCGCTATCTTCGAACAGCTCGCGCTGCTTTTCGGTAAGCTGCAGCGCCAGATCGAGGTGCCGGCGGTCGAACTGCGCCTCGTAGAGATCCAGCAGCGCCTGCGCGAACATGGCGTAGTCGTCCAGGAACCCGGGAATGGCGGCGTCGCCCTCGCGATAGCGGCGCAGCAGGATTCCGCTCTCGGGTCGATACATGCGCTCGATCAGAAACTCCGCGGCGCGGCGCGCTGCCGCGGCATAACGCGGCTCATCGAGTATGGCGCCGCCCTGCGCCAGGGCCGAGATCATGAGTCCGTTCCAGGAAGTGAGGACTTTGTCGTCGAGGTGCGGGCGCGGGCGCTTGCCGCGCCCGGCGAGCAGCGTTTCGGCGGCCCGGTCGAGCGCGGCGCGGATCTCTTCGGCGGGGCGGTCGAAGTGCAGCGCGGTATCTTCGATCTCGTTGGCCTGGTAGAGAATGTTGCGGCCGGTGAACTCGCCATGCGGGTCGCTCGCGACATTGCCGTTCTCCAGCACGCCGTAGCGATGGAAGAACCAGTCGCTGGCGGGTGCATCCACCAGCGCGCGAATTTCCGCCGCGCTCCAGATATAGAAGGCGCCCTCGCTTTTTTCGTTGGGCTGCGCGGGGTCGGCCGCGCTATCGGCATCTTCGGCGGAGTAAAAGGCGCCGCCGGCTTCGGTCATGTCGCGCAGCACATAATCGAAGATGCGCCGCGCCACGGCGGCGTACTGCTCGTCGTGAGTGATCTGAAAGGCTTCCAGGTAGGCGATGGCAAGCTGCGCCTGGTCGTAGAGCATTTTCTCGAAATGCGGCACGAACCAGCGCTGGTCCACGGAGTAACGATGGAAGCCGCCGCCGAGTTGATCGTGCATGCCGCCCTTGGCCATCTCGCGCAAGGTGGTCAGCACCATTTCGAGGGCTTCTTCGCTCCCGGTGCGCTGGTAATAGCGGAGCAGGAAGTTATACACGGACGGGCGCGGAAATTTCGGCGCGCCGCCGAAGCCGCCGAGGTGCGAATCGAAGGTGCGGCGGAAGGCGAAGAAGCCGGTATCGATGGTGGTGGCGTCGATATCGGCCCACCCGGTGCGCGTCGGTTCCACGGCTACTTGTTTGCGGAGTTGCTCCACGGCATCGCGCGCCGAATCGATAATCTGCGGCTGTTGGGTACGCCACGCGGTGGCGATCTGGGTAAGTACCGCTGGGAAACCAGGGCTGCCGAAGCGATTTACCGGTGGAAAGTAAGTGCCGCCGAAGAAAGGTTGTAAGTCGGGAGTAAGCCAAACGGACATGGGCCATCCGCCGCTGCCGGTGGAGGCTTGCACGAAAGTCATGTAGATGCGGTCGATATCGGGCCGCTCCTCGCGGTCCACTTTGATGGAGACGAATTCGCGATTGAGGATGTCGGCGGTCTGCTGGTTTTCGAACGATTCGCGCTCCATGACGTGGCACCAGTGGCAGGTGGAATATCCGATGGAGAGAAAGATGGGTTTATTTTCGCGGTGTGCTTTTTCGAACGCTTCGGAGCCCCAGGGGTACCAGTCCACGGGATTATGGGCGTGCTGCAGCAGGTAGGGACTCTTCTGGTTGGCGAGCTGATTGGTGTGCATGGAATTCGGCGCGAGGCGTGGCCGATTCCATGGTACACCAGAGGGGACAATCGCGCCGGTTACCAATCGGCTGCGGGATCCCATCCTGCATGCTATCCTGCCGCAATGGCAAATGCCGCCGGCATGTGGGGCAGGTTGTCAACCTGCAGGACCCAAAGGGTACCCCTGGTAAGCCGCTCCGGAGGGCCGTGAATAGGCCGCGCCGGGCCGATTACCAATCGGCCGCAGGATGCCATCCTGCCGCCGAATTAGTTATCCACGCGGAGAGCTCGTACCGGATCGAGACTGCTGGCGCGAATCGCTGGAATCACTCCTGCCGCGGCCGCGCACACAGCTAATATGACAGCCGCGCCCGCTAGGATCGCCGGGTCGGATGTCTTCACTCCGTAGAGTTGCGTTCCGAGCAGCCCTCCGGCAGCCATCGCCAAGGGAATTCCGGCGGCAATCCCGATGCCCGCCTGCGCCAGCGCGCCGCCGAGAATCAATCGCACCACCCGCCACCGCGTGGCGCCCAGCGCAGTGCGCACGCCGATCTCGCTGGTCCGCCGGGCCACCGAATAGGCCGTGACGCCGTAGAGCCCGACCGACGCCAGAAGCAGCGCCAAGCCGCCGAAGACTTGCGCCAGGGTCCCGATGGTTTGCTCGTGCCCCAGCAATTGCCGCAGATGGTCGCTGACCGGCGACACGCGTATCGTGGTGAGGTTCGGATCGATGGCGCCGATGCTGCGCTGGATGCGCGCCTCCATTCCGGAGAAACTGCCGCTGGTTCGCAGCAGCACGCTTTGCACCTGGTTCGAACGGTCCCACCGGGTCTTCCATTGCAGGATGGGCAGGAAAAACATGGGGCGGCCGGGACCGCGCGGATTGCGGAAACGTATGGTATTCACCACGCCTACGATCTGAAAATCGGCGCGCTGTTCCATGCCGCCCAACCCGAAGCGCTTGCCGATGGGATCTTCGTTGGGGAAGTACTGGTCGGCAAACATCTGGTTGACCACCGCGACCTGCGGGGCACCGGGCGTGTCGCGCTCATTGAACGTGCGGCCGCGCAGGAGGTGTGCGCCAATGGTATCGAAGAAGCTGCCGCTGACGCGATCCCAGGAAGGGGAAACCTGGTGCTGCGGACGCTCTTCCAGGGTCACGCCCGATTGCCAGTTGTTGCCCGACATGGGGCTGTACAGCACCAGCGCCACATTGCGGACACCGGGAATCTGGCGCATCTGGCGGTCGATTTGCTCATAAATTGTGGTGAGCCTCTCGGCGGAATACCCGCCGAAGCCGGCGTTCACATCCACCACCGTGGTGCCTTCCATCTGAAAGCCGAACTGCTGGCCGGTCAGATTCCGCAGGGTCTGCGCCATCAGTCCGGCGCCCGCCAGCAGCGCCAACGAGAGCGCGGCTTGCAGGACCACCAGCGTCTTCTGCGGCAGCGTCGACCGCCCGCTCGCGTATCGGCCGGTCCCATGGAGTGCCGCCGCTGGGTCGATGCGCGACGCCGACCACGCAGGCGCGATGCCAAACACCACGCCCGTCACCACGGAGAGAGCGAAGGCGAAGCCCATCACCGGCAGCGAAGGCGTCGAGTCTATGGGGACGAACTTCGCGCCCTGAAACGCCATGCGGATGAGCAACCCGGCAGTCTCGGACGCCACCAGCAAGCCCAGCCCACCGCCCGCCACGGCCAGCACCGTGCTTTCGATGAGCACCTGCCGGATGAGGCGCGAGCGCGGCGCGCCCAACGCCACGCGGATGGACATCTGCCCGGCCGACGCGGCCCCGCGCGCCAGTTGCAGATTCGCCAGGTTGGCGCAGGCGATGAGCAAGACCAGGCTCGTGATGCCCATCAGCAGGCGCAGATCGCGCTGATAGTTCTGCCGCATCTGCGCCACGCCAGAACCCGCCGGCACCAGCGAGATGTGTTGCTTTTCCCGGCTCTTCCGGTACGCCTCATCAGTCCCGGGATCGTTTTCGGCGAGCCACTGCTGCAATTCGCCATTCACCTCCGCCTCCACGGCGGCCATTCGGACGCCCGGTTTGGCGCGGCCGAACAGGTACAGCCAATGGCTATTTTTTTGATCCAGGAGCGCGTTCTTGCCATGCACCACGGGCTCGCTCGCGAGCGGCATCCAGAAGTCCGGCGGGTCCGGTTGCAGGGCTGCGCCGAAGAATCCCGGCGGCGCAATCCCCACCAGCGTGAATGTGGTGCCGTCGATATTGATGGCCGAGCCGACGAGGGATGCATTGCCGCCGAAATGCTCCTGCCAGGCGCGATAGCTCATCACCGCCGCCGGCGCGGCGCCGCGAACATCGTCGGAGGGCGCCAGCAAACGGCCCGCGAAGGGACGCAGTCCGAAGAGGGTGAAGTAATTTCCCGACACATACTGGTCTACGAACGGCTCGGAGGCGTTCGAACCGGCACGGCGCACGCCCACCGGCCCGACGCCCCCCTGAAAGGCCGACATCTCTTCGAACTCGGGTGTATGCTCGCGCAGATACTGGTAGAGCGGGTACGAGTAGATGGAAAATCGCCCCTGCAGGCCGCCGATCACACAGCAGTTATCGCCGTCGCCGAGCCGTACGATACGCTGCGGGTCGGCCACCGGCAGGGACTTCATCATGAGCGCGTTGACCAGCGTGAAAATCCCGGTATTGGCCCCGATTCCGAGCGCCAGGGTGACCATCGCGGTGATGGTGAAGGCTTTGGCGGCGGCAAGCTGGCGGAGCGCGAAGCGGATATCCCTGACCATATGGTGGATACCGCGGAGCGGGCGAAAAGTTACATTATTTGGTCCGCGCTTTCCCGAGCTTCTTCCGGTAGCCGAAGAGGGCCGACGAGGGCGTCGACCGCCGAGACCGCTTGAGTTGGCAAGAGTCCGAGATGGCGACTGCGCGCTCAGGTGGAGCGCTGTGTCACGGGGCTCATTACACCTCGGCTTCCCGAATTAACTGCAACCCGACGAACATCAGAGTGGTGCGGCCGCCTTGCGGATCCACGGCGTCAAAACCGTGTAGACCGGCACGGCCGTAGGGCGCGACTTACGCCGGCGGATCAAGCGCCGCTCAATCAGATGTGCCACCGCAGTCTGGACCGACCGCTTGGAAATTCCAACCAGATCCGCCAGCACGTTATGGCTCATCGCCACCGATTCCCGGCCGGCTCCATGAGTGTTCCGGTAAAGCTGCAAATACACCAGGAATGCGGCGGCTGAACGACTGTGTGCCACCAGATCGCGCATCAACGTGTCCACGACGTAGGGATCGACTTTCATCGCTATAGCAATAATACCTATAGCAGCGTCTTCGTTGCTTCACGCCTGCGGCATTGATTTTGCAATATCGGGCTGGCATTCTTGTGCTATATGATCAAGCGAATCAAATTTCTCGGCATCCCGGTTCGGGACCAGGATCGGGCGCTGCAGTTTTATACGGAAAAACTTGGGCTTCGAATCCTCACCGACCAGGAGTTCTCGGAAAAGCAGCGATGGATTGAACTCTCCATTCCTGGCGCTGAAACCGGCGTCACGCTTTTCACACCGGATGGCCAGGAAGATCGAATCGGCACTTTCGTAAACACTTCGTGGGAGGTCGACAACGTCGAGAGGACGTATGAAGAATTGCTCGGGCGGGGAGTAGAATTCGCCGGGCCTCCGCAAAAGCAACCATGGGGTACTTTCGTTATTCTAAGGGACTCAGAAGGCAATCAGATCGTGCTCGGGTCCCGCTGAGGAATCGTTCCGGTCGGGTCGCGTTCAAGCGAGGTCGCGGCGGAGCTATGCCAGTTTCAAACTGACGCATCGCGCCTAAGATGTGGAAGTGGCAGCCAAGGCCCGTGAAGTCTCGTTGGGGGAGAAACGCGTCAGGCTCCCGCGACGCTGGGACGGTATCCAGCCACGATGGAAGCGGCCCTCGAATTCGAGTCCCATGCGAAGAAGCTGCGATCCGGTCGCCTAAGTACACCATTTCGCAAATACAGATGCGTATTCCGCAGATCCAACTGCAACCGCTCCCTTACGGTCGCGGCTCTGCATGCAGCCTCGTTCAGAGCCGCGACCATCAGGGAGCGGTTGCAGAAGTTAGCGCCTACCGGGTCCGCCCCCCCAAACGCCCGCCGCCGTGCAGATCAGTCCGCGCGCAGCATCGCGACCGGGTCAATGCGCACCGCGTGCAGTACCGCCGGGAGCGCCGCGATGAGCGCGGCCGCCAGAATGATCGCCGACGGCACGGCCAACATGGCGGGATCGCCCGGCCGCACCTGGTAGAGCAAAGTGGCGATGTAGCGTACCGAGAGCATGCCCAGCGCGAGGCCCGCCAGCGCGCCCGCCAGCACCATGCGGAGGACGTCCGCAATCACGCGGCCCGCGATGTCCGTGGCTTGCGCGCCGATGGCTATGCGAATGCCGATTTCGCGCCGCCGCTGCAGCACCGAGTAGTCCAGAACGCCGTAGAGCCCGATGCCCGCCAGCAGCAGCGCCACCGCGGCGAAGAAGAGCGCCAGCATGGACATGAGGCGCTCGCGAACGGTCTGCGCCTGCACCAGTTCCATCTGCGTCCGCACGTTGCTGATACGCGCGCCGGTCACCTGGTGGCGCAGAATCGAGGCCACCGCCAGTGGATTGGCGCTGGCCGTGCGGACGACGAAGGTGGCGTTACGGGTCTGCTGAGCGGAGTGAAACGGCACGAAGACCACCGGCCGAATATCCTCATGAACGTCGCGGTAGGGCGCATCGCGGACCACGCCGACCACCCGGAAGGACTGCTCGCCCTTGGCAATCTGCACGCCGAGGGGTTGGAGCCCGTTCAGTATCTGCCGCACGAAGGTCTCATTTACGATGGCCGAGCCCGGCAGCGTGTCGTCCGGACGGAAGTCGCGGCCGGAGAGGAGCGGCAGCTTCATGGTGTCCAGCCAACCGGGTGAGATTTTCATGAATTCGGCGTCGCTGGGGCCCGGGGGCGCGCCATTTACCGATACGAAGCCGTTCCAGGAGTTGCTGCTGAGAAGCGGCCACGCCGCCACGGCCACGGTCTCCACGCCGGGCGTGCCGCGGAGACGGTCCGCGGCCTGTTCCCAGAAGACCGACGGTTGGCCGCGCTGCGAGATCGCGTCGAGCGTGAGGACGCGATCGGCCGAAAAGCCCATCGGGCGGTGCAGCAGGTGGTCGAACGTGGCGGCGAACAGTGCGGCCACAAAGAGCACCACAAAACAGAAAGCGACCTGGACGGCGATGAGGGCGTGCATCAGGCGCTGACGAGCGTGCGGGCTGGAGGCGCCGCCGCGCAGTGCGCTCGCCGGGTTGACTCTCGACGCGCGCAGCGCCGGCGCGAGGCCGAAGAGCAGGGTGACCGCGAGCGTCAACGCCACACCGAACGCCAGCACGCGCCCATCGGCGGGGAGATTGAGGCGCACCGGGTTACCGGGCGGATTGATGCGGCCCATTACGAAGGGCGCCGACCACCATGCCAGCCACGCGCCCAGAGCTGCCGAAGCCATGGCGAGCCACGCGCTTTCCACCAGCACCAGTTGCACCAGCCGCCCACGGCCCGCGCCGATCGATACCCGTAGCGCCATCTCGCGCGCCCGCGCCGCAGCTTGCGCAGTCATGAGGTTGGCCACGTTGGCGCAGGCGATCAGCAGCACCAGCGCCACTAGCACGCCCATCGCGGCGAGCGCCATGCGGTAGTCCTGCTGCAATCCGGAAGCGCCCGCGGCCGCCGGTTCCAGGATGACCTTCTGCATCAGGAACCTCTCGATGGTCTCTCGCGTCATGTTTTTGAAACCTTTGGCGCGCTCCTCTTCGAAGGCCCGCGAAGTCGCGTTGAGCTTCGCGCGCAAGGGTTCGAGTGCCACGCCCGGCCTGATTCGCGCCAGCGTGCGATGCCACGTCCAGTCGTCATGCACCGCGCCGGGATGCATCATGGTGGGCAGGAAGACATCGGTGGCCGTCCCCGTCTCGGTGCCCGTAAACGGCTCGGGTGCCACGCCGATAATCTGGAGATAATCCTCGCCCATTTGGAAAGTGCGGCCCACCGCTTTGGGATCGCGCCCGAATCGCCGCGTCCAGTATTGGTAGGAGAGCACGGCGTAGGCGTGCACCCGCGGTTTCGAGTCGTCATCGCCGGTGAACAGGCGGCCGGCTGCCGGGCGTAAGCCGAAGGAGTCGAACATCCAACCGGAGACGTATTGCACGCTGGCCTTTTCCATCTCCGCGTCGGACTTGTAGGTCACATCCGTGGGCTTGGCGTCGGAGACGGCCAGCAATTCGGCCTGCCCCTTGACGGCGGCGCGCATTAATTGGAACGAAGGATACGCCCAGACTTCGGATGTCGCCTGCTGGCGGTCGTCGGCCGGGTTCGTTACCTGCCGCAGTACCGAATACAGTTGCTGCGGCGCCGCCACCGGCAAGGGCCTGAGCAGGATGGCGTCGATGAGGCGGAAGGCCGCGGTACACGCTCCAATGGCCAGCGCGAGCGACAGCACGGCGGCCGCGGAGGTGACCTTGTGCTTCGCGAATTGGCGCCAGGCGAAGATCGTGTCGGCGCGCAGCGAATCGACCCACGCGAGCACGCGAAAGTCGCGGCATTCCTCGCGGGTGCGTAGCGCGGGGCCGAACGCCTGGCGCGCTTCCGCGGGGTCGCGGCCCTGCTCGATAGCTTCCGCGATGTGCGATTGGATCTCTTCCTCGATCTCGCGGCTCAAACGGTCGCCGCGAAAGGCATTGGCGATGCGCGTCCACAATGACATATCAGGCCGTCCTCAAAACTCGATTTACCGCCGAAGTCACCGCTTCCCAGCGCGATTCCTCGGCTTCCAACTGCTTCCGGCCGGCCGCGGAGAGCTCGTAAATGCGCGCCCTCCGGCCGGTATCTTTAGTGATCCACTGGGCGCGAATCCAGCCGGCCTCTTCCATGCGATGGAGGGCCGGGTAAAGCGAGCCTTCCTCGGCACGGAGCACATCGCCGGACCGGTCCTTGATGGCGGACATGATGGCGTAGCCATGAAGGCGCGGGCGGCGCGAGAGGATTTTGAGGACGAGGAGGTCGAGCGAGCCTTGGAGCGAGTCGGTTTTCGGCATACTAAGACTTCTTAGTATACAGACGTCTGAGCATGGAAAAGGTTAGCGGGCGCGCATTATGCTGAGAGAGGATGTAGGTTGACAGAATAGTTGACAATTCGTGCCACGGAAGGTGACAAAATGTGCCACGAAAGATGGCAAGATCCTATGGGAAGGGCGGGCTCTGGCAATTAGGGCTGCCCGGCAAACACTGCTCCGTTAATGGCGGGCTAACGGGTGTCAGCGGCGTCGACGTGAATTGTCAGGTCGACGCCTCGGTGTGCTGGTCTTTGGCTTCAGGTCGATACTTTTTGGATCCACGTGCCTAACCCTTTTCGTGGTCGATCGTCTACCCTCGTAGTCGCGCTTGAGGGTAGAATGTCTTCTGAGGATATGCCTAAAGAGTCTCCCGAACGAATCGAACTGTTGCAGGGCACATTGGACATGCTGATCCTGCGGACACTCCTGTTCGGTCCTGCACACGGACACCAAATAGCGAAGCACATTCAACGTACTACCGATGACCTGCTACAGATCGAGCACGGATCGCTTTACCCAGCGCTACACCGGCTTGAGCGAAAGGGTTGGTTGGCCGCCAAATGGGAGCCGGCAGTAAAAGACCAAAAGCGCGAATTCAAATATTACCGGCTGACACCTGCGGGCAGAAGACAGCTTGCCGCGGAAGAATCCAAATGGAAACAAATGGCCGGAGCAATAGCGCGTGTGATGTGGCCAGCCGAGGAGAGTTGAAAATGCGGTGGCGCTCCAGAAGGGATCGCGAGCAAGACCTGGAGCGCGAGTTGCGCTCAGATCTGGAATTGGAAGCTAACGAACGGCGGGAGCAGGGACTGTCGCCGGAAGAAGCCCGCCACGCGGCGCAACGGGCGCTCGGAAACACAACCTACATTGCCGAGGAGACGCGTGAAATGTGGGGATGGAGTTCGGTGGAGCGATTCGCTCAGGATGTCCGGCTTTCGCTGCGGGCGCTGCGCCGCAGTCCCGGCTTCGTACTCTTCGCGGTGCTCGCGCTGGCGCTCGGCCTTGGCGCGAATGCCGCCATATTCAGCGTAGTCGATGCCGTCCTGCTTCGACCGCTGCCGTTTCACCAGGCGGACCGCCTGGTCGAGGTCTGGGAAGACGCGTCCCACATGGGCTTTCCGAAGGCGACGCCCGCGCCGGCCAACCTCGCCGATTGGAAACGCCGCAACCATGTCTTCGCGGACATGGAGGCGCTGAGGGGCGACCTCAGGGTGCTCACCGGCGCCGGTACGCCGGAGCAGCTTGAGGCCAGCCAGGTGACCGCCAACCTCTTTCCTCTGCTCGGCGTTTCGCCGATTCTCGGCCGTAACTTCACGCCCGAAGAAGACCGCCCCGGCGGACCGCGCGTGGTCCTGATCGGCCATGGCCTGTGGCAGCGCCACTTCGCTGGCGATCCCGCCATCGTCGGCCGCGAAATCTGGCTGAACAATCAGAAGTACACAGTGCTCGGCGTGATGCCGGGCGGCGTCACCTTCCCCGCAAAATCGGAGCTCTGGCTGCCGCTGGCGATCGGCCCGCGCGAATGGGCCGATCGCGGCACCCACTACCTGCGCGTCTTCGCCCGCCTCAAGCCGGGAGTGACGCTGGCGCAGGCCCGGCGTGAAATGGCGAGCCTCGCGGCGCAACTCGCCGCCGAGTATCCCGAAACCAACACCAAACTCGGAGCCGTGGTGCTGGACCTTCGCGACCAGCTTGTCGGCGATCTCAAGCCCGCGCTATCGGCCGTGGCCGCGGGCGTGGGATGCGTGCTTCTGATTGCCTGCGCCAACCTGGCCGGCCTGCTGCTCACCCGCGCCGCCGGCCACGAGCGCGAATTCGCCGTACGCGTCGCATTGGGCGCAGGACGGGTTCGGCTCATCCGCCAGGCGTTGATCGAAAGCCTGGTCCTTGGAGTCCTGGGCGGAGCCGCCGGCATCCTCATAGCGATGTTCACCCTTCCCTTCCTCCGCCACCTGGTGCCCGCCACTCTGAACACATGGTCCGAGCCGCGGATCGATCTGGCATCACTCGTCTTCGTCGTGCTTCTTTCCGTCCTGGCCGCGCTCGTCTTCGGAACGCTGCCCGCTCTGGTCCTCTCGCGCCCCGAGCTTGCGACCGCATTGCGCCAGGGAGGCCGCGTGGCTGCGCCGGGCAACACGCGCACTCGCAAGCTGCTGATCGTGAGCGAGGTGGCGATGGCGGTCGTCCTCCTGGTGGGTGCCGGCCTTCTGACCCGAACCCTCTGGGCGCTGGCGCACGTGCCGCTCGGATTCCATCCCGAAGGCCTCATGACCATGCGCACCACCCTGCCCATCTCCGCCAATTCGCCCTACAACACGTTCATCGCCCGCAGCCAGTTCTACCAGCGGGTGCTCGACCGCGTCACCGCCATTCCCGGCGTCATCTCCGCGGGCTACACCACCTTCCTCCCGCTCACCAACGCCGAGGGCGCGAGCTTCATCGTCGTCGAGGGCGCCCCACCGCCTCTGCCGGGGCAGCCGCCCGACGGCCACAGGATGGTAAGCGCAGACTATTTCCGTACTATGGGCACTCGGCTGCTCGCCGGCCGCTTCTTCCGCGATTCCGATGGCCCGGACGCGCCACCCGTCGCCATTATCAACGAGGCCATGGCTCGGCAGTATTGGCCAGGGCGGAATCCGCTCGGGCGCCGGTTCCGATTTGCCGGACCGAACGCCGACGTTTGGTTCACGATCGTCGGAGTAGTGGACAACATCCGACAGATGGGCTTGGACGTGAACGGTCACACCGAGATGTATTTTCCGTGCACACAACCCGCAGGTTTGCTAGACGGCTATCTTACGCCACGGGACTTGGCCGCGCGGGTGAAGGGCGACCCGAAGGCTTACACCAAGGCACTCGAGGCCGCAGTCTGGACCGTCGACCGCGACCAGCCGATCGCAGATGTTATGCCCATGGAGGAGCTGATTGCCGATAAGCTCCTCTCGCGCGAGGTTGCCGTCAAGCTGATCGGCGCGTTTGCCGGATTGGCACTACTGCTAGCGGCGCTCGGGCTTTACGGCTTGCTGGCCTATACCGTTTCACAGCGCCGGCGCGAAATCGGCGTGCGCATGGCGCTGGGTGCGCGGCCCGGTCAGGTTTCCACCGTTGTCCTCGGCGAAGGATTGCGTCTGGTGGTATGCGGCCTCGGCCTCGGGATGGCCGGATCGTGGGCCGTCATGCGCACGTTGAAAAGCCTGCTCTATGGCGTGACCGCGACAGATGGCTGGGTGCTGGCCGGTTCGATCCTGGTGCTGCTTGTGGTGGGAATCATCGCATCCTGGCTGCCGGCGCATCGCGCCGCCACCATCGACCCTGTGAGCGCATTGCGATACGAGTGACGCAAAGTCCGGGTTCCGACATGGGCACAGCGGCCCCAGCCGGGTTGTGTGGGGTGATAGATCCGGAGTAGTGGCGCAGCGTTTACCAGGCGTATCCGTTCCGGATGGCTTCGACAGTTCGGGGCGCACGCTTCATCATGTGCTTCCTGGATCGGCCGAACCGTAGGATTATGCCATCAACAGTGGCACAACCGTAGGATCTTGCCAGCAATTGTGGCACGAATTGTCACGATCTATGACACAGATCCGCGTTGCGCCCTTTGCTATCAACACCCTTCATGTCAGCTACTGCGGCATCCTACAGAGGAGATTGCCATGAGCGCATATCTGGTCTTCATACGCGAACGGACATTGGACGCGGCCGAGTTGGAAATTTATTGGAGCGAGATCCGTTCTACCTTCGTTGGGCACGAGGTGAAAGTGCTGGCGTCCTATGGCGCACACGAGGACCTGGAAGGGCCGCCAACTGAGGGAACGGTTATCGCGGAGTTTCCGAGCATGGAAGCCGCCAAGCGCTGGTACGACAGCCCGGCATACAAGAAGGTACGCATCCATCGTCAGAAAGGCGCGGTCTATCGCGGGATTCTCGTTCAGGGCGTATGACGGCTGCCCTTGCGGGCCGCCCGCAGTCTCAAGCTTCACGAGGTCTGAACCGGCATCGTGTGGGGTTACCTGCCGTTCTGTTGCAGGGCACAGCCGAGTTTTTTCAGATTCCATTTCGTCGCGAGCCCCGAGTGCTTCGCTTGACGAGTCGAGCAGCCCAACCTCCGGAACGAAGGGTAATTGGCCACAGATGCACACCGATGAACACGGATAAGAAGGAAGCAAAAACGAGAATTCTTCTGCGGTGGATTTTTATCCGTGTTCATCCGTGTTCATCTGTGGCCAAACTTGTGCCGCTCGCGATCAGTGCAGACATTTTCACTCACTCTGACAACTTACGGGCGGCGTTGAGGCGCTGCATGCTGGGTGCGCAAATCCCGCCGCTTCTTCTTCCATCGTGTCTTTAAAGGCTATCTGCCACCCGCCGCCCGTAAGACCGTAATTATGTCGTGATGTCCCATCTTTTCCGCCCACGCGAGCGGTGTCGCCCAGGGGTCGGCGTCTGCTTCCACCGGGTCGGCGCCCCGCGCCAGGAGCAGCTTTGCCATCTCCAACCTTCCCCAACGGCACGCCCATCCGAGCGGAGTGCTCCGGAGTATGTCGTCGCGCTCGCCGATGCGCGCATCAGCGTCGAGCAGCACTGCAGCGAAGACCGCGCTCTGTTCAGGCGTGTTTTTCAAACCCAGACCGGCTACGTCGTGCAGAATGGTCCGGCCGAACCGGGGGTGGCGCAGGTTGGGATTGCAGCGCGCGAGAACTAGACTAAGGCACTCCGGACTCCCTGCCCACAAGGCCTGCATCAAAATCCAGAACCAATTGGGGTCTTCGCGAGACCAATCGACGCCCGGCAGGGCCATTCGTACGATCTCCGGATCGCCGCTGTCGGCCGCGCCCCGCAGCAGATCCTCAGACACGTTCCGCCCTTCGAGAATCCCGTCAGGCAAGAGCCGGCCTTCTGCCTCGTCGGCAAGCATTTGCTTTGCCAATTCGCGCTCCCGAAACAATCCGATCGACACCGGAGGGAGGACGCCGCCATACCGCTTGAGCAGATCCATCATCGCCCAGTCCTTCCGCTGGAAGGCCCTGTGCACAGACGGGCCGCTCGCATAAACGTGAACATTGGGGTTGGCGCCACGTTCGAGGAGCATCTCCGCCATCGCAATTTTGCCCGCGTCCGCGCAATGCCACAGCGGCGACCCTTGCGAGTAAAATGGGTCGTCCAACCCGAGACGAATGGGCTCGTTGGGATCGAATCCAAAATCGAGCAGCAGCTTCAGGATCTCCGGACGATCGTGTTTCACCGCGAGCGTGAGCAGCTCGCCGCCTCGCCAATCGAGCGGCTTTTCGAGCGTGCCCTCGGCATGCCGCGACGTTAGCCAATCGGCGTCACCCAATGCTACGGCGCCGCGCGCCGTCATTTCAGCCCCATGGAACAGCAATAGCATCGCGACTGGTCCGCCCTCCGATCCCGCGCGCGCCGCTTGATCGAGCGCCGTCACTTCACCTGGTCCGCGAGCGTTCACGTCCGCGCCGTAAGCCAGCAGCCACGCGGCCAATGGCTCGCTTGCCACGGCCGCGGCGAGATGGAGCGCAGACCACCCGTCGCGGTTTCGTGCACCGGCGAGCGTGCTATCGCTCTCCAGCATGGCGAGGGCTCGCGATTCATCGCCAGCCGCGATCAGTTCCGACAGTTCGTCCGGCGCCGGAGTGGCGGTTCCGCGGCGCCGCGCTTCCTCCTCCTCGATGATGGCGACGATTTCGGCATACCCACGCTCAACCGCGATGGTGTGCGCTGTGGTCGCGCGACGGTGCGGGTAAATCCCCTGGCGGGCGTCGGCGCCGTGTTGCATCAGAACCCTCACCATCTCAGGCGACCGGGCGAACACGGCATAGTGAAGCGGCCGATGCTCATTGTTCTCGGCCATTTCCATGTTCGCCAACTCTGGGCGGACTTGCAGCGTGCGCCGCACCGTTGCAGC